>JANLGX010000217.1 GCA_024654005.1 Gemmatimonadaceae bacterium
CGGCATCTTCGGGATCATCTGCCAGCGGCACTGGTCCGCCGGCAGGTCCACCCCGGTCGTCATGCTGGGGCTCACCAGGATGTACCCCTCGGGCATCTCCCGGAACTTCTCCAGCGTGGCGATCCGGTCGACGTTGTTGTGCGTGACCATGAGAGCGGCCCACTTGGAGCGTGCCATGATCTCGTCGCGCAGCTTGTAGCTGACGGTGTGGATGATTCCCTTCTGGCCCAGATGCCGGGCCTTGATGATGGCGTCCATCACGGAGACGAGGTGGTCAAGGTCGTCGGACGTGGCACTGGCGGACATCTTCACGGTCGGGACGTAGTGGAGCGGACGCTGGGCGGCGGGGAAGTCGGAGCCCAGCTCTATGTACTTCCAGTCGTCCAGGCCCAGGGAGAATGCCAGAAACTCGGGGGAGAGAATGGTCCCGCTCATAAACAGGCGCTTGCTCTCGCCGCTGAACACAACACCCTTCTGGGTGTAGCCCCACGCCGACCGCAGCTGCATGGCGCCCTCGCTGCCGACCGGGGACAGCAGCCAGTGGGCCGGATCCTGAATCGCCTGATCGAAGGTGTGCCCGATGTCGACCACGTTCTTCAGGTCACGCAGCCGCCCCGCCGACCGCGGGTCCACGCTGACGGCGCCGGCCTCGAGCTGCGCCTGCACGTCCTTCTGCAGGAGGTAGAGATCGTGCTTCAGGTCGCCAAGGTTGTCCTCCCAGAACTCTGCCCACGGCCCGTCCTCGCGTAGCTCCCGGCTTCGGGGCATGCTGTAGCCCAGGCGATCGAAGGCCCGCGGATTGATCCACTTGCCGGCGAAGTTGAGGATGGCGCCCTCTAGCTCGTGCGCCTCGTCGAAGATGGTCAGGTCGTGGTCCGCGAACTGCTTGGTGAACGCCTTCTCGAACACGTAGTAGGCGGTGTTCAGCACAGCGACGTCGGCAAAGTTGGCCGTGTCCCGCTGCGTGAAGTAGTCGCACGACTTCTTGACCGGGCAGTTCCAGCCATGGTTGCACGGCGCGTTGGCGGCGGTGTTGCCGGGGTCGATGATGCACGGCCAGTTGTCCCGGCCCGTCGCCGTGAAGACGTGGTCAGGGAAGTCGTCAAGGTACTGCTGCTGTAGCAGCTTGGTCACGGTGGTGATGACAGTGCCGCCGCTCGGGGGCTTGCCGCCCGTCCGGGGATCCGACACCAGCCGGGCCAGCAGCAGGGACAACAGCGTCTTGCCCACGCCGGGAGGGGCCTGCAGGATCACGTTGTCCGTGGTCTCGAAGGCGTGCAGGATCCGCATGGCCGCGGCGATCTGGGCCGACCTGAACGACGTGAACTTCTCAGGCAGGTCGATGTCGGACGGCAGGGTGGGCATGTCGATCATGTACTAATCCTCTGTGTCGCTCTTAGGGCAGACGTGCGACTCGGTCGCGCCCTTGATGCGCTCGGTGCGCGCGAGGGCTTGCATCGTGTCCTCGTCAGTCAGGTCGGTCACGAGCTCCGTGTGGACGACTGTGTCGCACAGGTCGCAGCGCCACTCGTGGTGCAGCGTCTTGGGCTTGGCCTTCGCAGTCTGCGGACGCTTGATTGCGGTGTATCGGATGGTCATCAGCGGACCTCCGCCCTGTCGTAAATGACACACGGCTGCAATACCCAACGATCCGAACACAGCGCGGAGCGGTGTCGGTGTAGGCGACAACCTATCTGCAGGCGACCCCATCTCCAGTGAAATTGCCAAGTACGACTGTTCAATGCGCGGCCCCCCAGTTCTCTGCGATGTGGATGTCTGCGATCAGCGGTACGGGAGCGAGCGGGTTGGGCTCGGTCATGGCTTTACGGACGGCCGTTACCAGACACTCCAGTTCGTCATAGTCTCCAATCACGAGGATCTCGTCGTGGATCTGGAGGGGCATCCAACACCCCGCCTCGACGATCTCCTTCCAGCACTGGACCATCGCCCGCTTGACGATGTCGGAACCTGTTCCCTGGCTGGGGTGGTTGATTAGCTGGCGCTCGGCGTGGCCCCGCTCGTCGGGCTTGGAGCTGTGAATCTCTGGCACGTACCGCCGGCGCCCGGCCAGCGTCTCCGTGTAGCCGTGCTCCTCGCCGAACTCCACGACCTCACGCATGTAGGGGTGAAGCCGGGGCCGCACAGCGAAGAAGATGTCGAGCAGGTCCTGGCACTGCCGGAGCGTCCAGTAGATGCCTTGCTTCCAGAGGGCCAGCTGCAGGTTGGTAGCGGCACCGCCGTACTGGGTCAGGAAGTTCACGACCTTGGCAGGGCGGCGGTCCTCCAGCCCGGTACGGGTCATCGTGTCTTGGTGCAGGTCCAGCGGCGGGTCGGACATGTAAGCGGCGAGCATGCCGGGATCCTGCGACAGCTTGGCCATCGTCCGCAGCTCCAGCTGGGACTCGTCAGCGGCCATCAGTCCCGGCGCTCCGATGAACGCACGCCGGATCTTGTCCGGGTTCTGCGTCATGTTCGGTTCGCTCGAGGAGAGGCGACCCGTCTCAACAATGAACTGGTTGAGCCGGCAGTGAATGGAGTCAGACTTGTTGCCCAGCAGCTTCACGTAGAAGGCGGACTCCAGCTTGTTCAGCTTGGACCAACGCAGCACGAGCGGGATGATCGGGTGCAGGCGGGCGATGGGGTAGAGCGCGTCGGCTCCGACGCTCGGCTTGAACGATGCGGTAGCGACCTGCGGCGGCAGACCAAGCCGCTTGTACAACACGTCCGCGGTCTGCTCGTTGCTGTTGATGTTCCATCGGACGCCGGCGATTGCATAGATCATCTCCTCCAGCCGCGCCTTCTCCATCGCGTCTTCTGCGTACATGTCGGTGAGCGCCGCGCGATCGAAGGGCATGCCCTTGAGCTGCGCGTGCGCCAGGATGACGGTGAGCGGGCGCTCGATCTCTTCGTAGATGTGCTGGCCTGCCTCGTACAGCGTGGGCCACTTGTCGATCCAGTGGCGCAGCGTCCAGTCGGCGTCCTGACAACCGTAAGGAACCGCCTTATCGATGGGCACGCGCGAGAACGGGATGCGCTTCTTGCCCTCTCCGATCAGTTCCTTGATGGGTTGCATGCGGAAGTGGTAGTCCAGCCACGTCCGTTTCTTCAGACCCAGGGGGGTGAGAGAGAGCAGGTAGGAGACGGCCATCGCGTCGTCAGGTTGGTGCTCGAAGAACCACAGTGCCGTCTCATCGACGTCGTGTGTATTCATTACGATCTGCATGTCGGCCTTGGCGTTCCATAACGTAGGTTGTGCGCGCATGCCGGACAGCAGTTGCATGACAGCCATTGGATCGAAGTTGCCGTCGTACCCTTCGTGTCCCATCGGCACGTACTCGGCGTGTCCCGGCTCCCACGACAGCGAGACGCCGACAGGAATCAGGCTGACGTCCTTCTCTTCCTCGTCCTCGTCGTCACTGCCGCCGAACTCGAAGTCGTAGGCGAAGCGGCCGGCGTTCTCGCAGCGGGCGAGCAGCGCAGGCAGGTCAGTGCAGAGGGCGTAGGGCTTCGGACCATCTAGGGCCGCGACGTATGCACCGCGCGTGCCGATCAGCTGCGGCGTATCGAAGGCGAGTTCCATCTTCGCCAGCGCGGCGAACGGGTACCACTTCTTCGCCTTCTCGGGAATCAGATCGAGGCAGCAGCCGTACTTCTGCCACACCTTCTCGCACGCGCCGGCGGACTCACCGCTCACGATACGCAGCGCCCACACCTCGGGCGCCAGCAGCGGGTCGAGTACCTCTACACGATCGGGGACGGACCAGATGCGGGGAGCGAGGCCCTTCCAGATCTTGATGCGGTCCGGCGTACAGACCACGACCCAGTCGTTGTCCTTGATCGGGCCGGCACCGTTGTAGATCTCCGTGACCTGGTAGCGCTCGCACGCCTCGTCGATCCACAGCTTCTCTAGCGCCACTCCGCCGGGGATAGACGACAGCTCGTCGAACAGCAGCTTCATTTTGGCAACCATTCTTGCGACATTACGATGCGGGCCGTCGACGCAAGGAACGAGTGTCCACGCAGGATGGCGTCCTTCTCGGACACGGCCAGCACAACGAGCCAGGCACGGTCGCTTGAGAACTCGTTATGACGTACCTCGACCAGGATTCCGTACTGTTTCATGCCGGGCCTATGCCTCTCTTGGGAATCGTGCGCCCCGTCGATCCCAGCACGCGCGGACCGCGGCCCACTTCGATCTCTCCGTTGGTCTCTTGCTCGTGGCCGCACTGGATGCAGACGTACGCTTCGTAG
>JANLGX010000218.1 GCA_024654005.1 Gemmatimonadaceae bacterium
CGCCGCACGGCTCGAAGCCCCAGGCGCGAGCGACCCCCGCAGCCTCGCCCTCCCGGAACATCTTGCGGGTCGACCACAGGAACAGCGCGCAATCCGGGGCTGCCAGCTCTCGCACGGGTAAAGCTGCTATCTCATCGTTCGACATAAACGAGTACGGCACCCGCGTCTCGTTTGACCGGCGGCCGCCCGCGCCGATGCGAGCATTGTCCAGTTGCCACGGCAAGCCGGCGACGATCGTGCGGTAGCGGCCCCCAGGCTCCTGTTCCTCCAACCGAGGCATCCGAGGATCATTCGCCGCCCATTCCACGCGCGCGTGTTCTGGGTCGATCTCGCCCCAGGTATTTGGAACCTTAGTCACTAGAAAGGAATGTCCGAGTCGTCATGGGGCGGGTTGAAGTCACCGTCGCCAGCAGCCACAGGCACGGCCATGCCGAGCACCAACCTGGCGGCCCCGACGATCCGCCGTGTCTCCGTCGTCTTCGCCTCATACTTGTCCGACACCAACCACGCGAGATACCCGGCGTTCTCCGCGTGAACGTCACCGAGGGAGCGGCCCTTGTACTTGCCGAACGAGATCAGCACGCGGGCCGGATCCCCGCCGTCTGTTGGCTGCTCACGGGGCTGCGGGGCGACGAACGCGGGTTCATTCGGGGCGGGTTCGGGCTCACCCCCGGAAGGAGGTAGAGGAGCCGAGCCGTTCGCCGTCAGCTCATCCACCCGCCCCGAATCCTTGTGCAAGTCCTCCTTCGACCACAAATCCAGGGCGACGCCGAACCGCATAGCGGCGTTACGGATCGCGTCGCCGATCGCCTCCTTGATGTTCTTCCCGCCACCGAACCCAGGACGGGTCACCCCGGCAACCGTCAGGTTGATCCACAATCCGACCTGCTCATCAGCGAGCAGACCGGACGTGACCGTGACAGGCAGCCCATGCTCGTCCCGTGCCAACGGCTCCCATGTGAACCCAGGGTCAGCCTGCAACAGCCTGTCCGTCGCCGCGGCGTGACCAACGTAGTCCAGGTCAATGTGGGCGGTCGAGATCCAGTTGCCGCACGCCGCGCAGCGTTCCTTCGTATGCTCACCGCACACCCTGCCCGTAGCCTGCGAGCACGCCTTGCACGTCAGCTTCGGCAGCTTCCCGACCTGCTCCGGCGGGAACGGCTCGCGCAGAACAGCGGCGGTAGCGTCGTCCATCACGGCTCCCGTCCCCATTCGATGCTGAGAACGATGAACGCGACCACGCCCGCCAGTCCCACCAGGAGACACACGACAGCGAACGCGAAGAGGAGGTCCGGGAGGATCATGCGGACTCGTCCTCGTTCGCGTTGTCGTCTTCGACCTGCTCAACGACGTTCTCCGGCGGGTTCTCCTTCCGCTCCTTCACCATGAAGTCAGCGGCCTCGTAGATCCGGTCAACGCTGTAGCCGGGACGGTCGGTGTCGTACATGCTCATCGCTCCATCTCCTCCCCAACATGCTCGACCGTCACACGGAACGTCCCCTCTGGCGCACTCACGGTGAACTCCGCGATCGGCAGAACCCACGAGACCAGGGCGGGCTCATACACCGTCTGCCTGTCCGTGCAGAACCCGGCGACGCTCAACGCGACCTCAAGCTGGCGGGCGACCGCGAGCGTTGCCTTGGCTTCCGTGCTGACGGTGCGCGTGACGGTCACACCGCCACCCGTTCTCCGTCGAGTACGCCGCCCGGTGCGTGGTAGCGCGCGTAAAACTCCGACCAGACTTCGGGCCACGCCTCACGCAAAAGATCTATGTTTGACGAGTCAGCCCTCCGCATCGCCGCCATGATGAGCGCGTAGAAGGGGGGACTGGAAGCGTCGATCTCCTGCGAGGCGAGGTAGTCGTAGTAGCTCACGACTTCACCGAAGCCAGCAGCGGCTCGACGCACTCCCACTCGATGATCTCCTCTTCGTACGCGGGAACGATCTTCTCGGGAACCTGCCGCGTGCCCGTCACGACCCTCGTGCAGACCTCCCCGCGGCTTAGGACTCCGTCGATCTTGTGTGGTCCGAAGCCGCGCCGGATCCAGAAGAGGCTGCTGTTCTGCTCCTTCGTGACTTTCCCCAACTCCCGCGCAAGTTGCGCCGTATCTCCCTTGCCGTCGGGATACAGATTCACGATGATGCCGCGATCGCCGAGCTGCTCGATCCGCTCCGGGTGCTGCTCGAACCAGTCCGCCATCTCGCGCAGCCCGTCGAGCCATTCCTGCTGCTCAGTGGTGAGTCCCGTCTCCTCTATTGCGCTCACGTCTTCCTCCTCCAGATGCAGGTCGGGTGGAACCGCTGCCGGGTTAAGGTGGAATAGACCGCTTCCTCCGGCCGGACAGGCTTGTTGCAGATCGCGCAGACGTAGCGGCGCTTGCTCTTCGGGAGGGACACCTTCGGATCAGCCATGCTCACCATTCAGGCCGTCTCTCCGAACGCCAAAGCGCAAGCGCGCCTATGACCTTCCTCGGCTTCCTCGCGCGTCGAGTAGCGCCACTGAGTCTCGCCATGGTCGCCCCCGAAGATCATGGTCTCGAAGATCAGCGGTGGCCCGTCGCCCCAGTTGTGATTGAGCCCGAGGTACACCGTGGAGACGGTCACATCGCCGCGCACGTCGTTATCTACGCGCCGTTCCGCCGCGAAGAGGTCGCTCCACTCCTCCAGCGTGATCGGCTGCCCGTTCATGTTGTAGTAGCGGCTCACGCGGCCACCTCCTGGCCCCTAGGCGCGCACGCTTCGGGGCCGGTAGAGGACTCGTCCACAGAGAACAGCAGCAGCCCGCCACCAAGCACACAAATCTCGGGCAGCGAGTACCGTTCCAGCCACCAACGATGCGACGGTGTCAACTCGATACTGTCGAACGACACCGCGTTCAACATCGCCAGCCGAGCCTCAGCAGAGATACGTGCCCTGCGGCGCTGACCGCGTTCACGCCACGCCCGCCGGTTCGCCTCCGTCCGCTCAGCAGCGGTCATCAGGTAACAGGGCAACGCGCTCATGCGGCCACGTCCAGTGAGAGCTGCGCGTCCATCAACTGGTACACATCGAGACGCCCCTTCTTCGTGTGCCGCACGTCTAGTCCGCGCTTACGCAACTCGGCAGCAGCGTTGTTAGACATGAAGTACGTCCCCGTGTGCTCGTAGATGTCGCGGCGCGTCCACGGGGTGCCGTCACGGAGGCAGGAGTAGAGGAGGTCCGCGCGGTTCATCGCCGCACCGTCGCGCAGATCGCGCAGAGGAGGAGGAAGCCGAGGTATGAGACGGCGACGACGGTCACGCGCGAGCCTTCGCGTAGAGCTTCTTGATCTCCTCGGAGATCGCTTCGATTTTGCTGCCACCGCGCCCGTCGATCATCTTCCACCCGTACCAGCGTTGCGCTCCGAGAGCGAGAAGATGCTGGCCGGTTACTGTTTGCAGACCGTTCGTGAGACGCCCAAGATCAGCCTTCGGGTTATTGCTGAGGAATGCATTGATCGCGCCCAGCACGTCGGCGGAGAACCGGCGCGGGTCAGTGTCAGGCCAGGCTGCGAGAACAGCGTCGAGAACATGGCGCAGTCTCACGGAGCCGCCCGTCGTGTAAATCTTCCTGATCCTGTCGCAGCAACCCATTCCGTTCGGGATCCGCTTGGACGTCATCTCCAGACCGCGGTCCGAGAGGATTAGGGCGACTTCCACCGCCCACGACGCGCCCGCCTCGAATTCGCTCTTGAATGTTGGGGCTGGGCCAAGCCAGCGCCGGTTGCGGTTCAGGTTGATGAAGAGCCTGGCACGGTCTTCATAACGGGGGAGATGGACGATCTGGCAGGTGATCGTGGTGATCCCGAGTTCCCTCGCCATCCCAACCCGATGCCAGCCGTCGATCGTTGAGTACGTGCCGTCTGGAAGCGGGCAGACGGTCGGCAACTGGAATTGGTTGCGGTCGTACTCACGGGCCATCTCCTCGACCGCCTCGTCGCTCAGGTCGCGCTGGAAAGCCTCGATGACGAGCAGCTTGGTGGGGATGTCCATGACGGTTGCGGTGCCATAGCCGTATTCGGCTAGCACGCGGCGTGTGTCGCTCGCTCTGCTCTCGTTGATCTTCGAGCGCGTCTTGGTTGCCACTCGGTCTACCTCCCTAGAAATGTGTGTGGGGTGTCTGCCCGGTACTCGACGGCTTCGTCCGCGTCGGCGAGGACCGCTGCGGCCTTGCGAATGACGGCCAGTTGCTTCTTGGCCTCTGGCGGGGTGAGCGCGTCCGTCATCGAGCGCTCCCACTTGCCATGCAGACGCGCGAGGCTTTCGGCGGCTGCGATCACGGCCTTGTGCTTGTCGTAAGGCCGTCGTGAGTGCTCGGGAGTGCCGGATGGGTTCAGGCCGGCCTTCTTCACGGCCGCGCCTATGGTGAGTCGCCCCGCTTCGACCTCGGTAAGGAGTTCTGGCGCGTGCTTCCTGAGAGCGATGGCCCTTGCGACCTGAGCATCGGCGACACCGAACTTCTCGGCGGCGAGCGCACGGGCTCTGCCAGACACTTGTGCTCTTTCGGGCTCAAGTGTTTTCGGCCGACCCGGAGCTGTCCCTCCGTGCTCGCGTTGGCGCTCCTTCGCCTCCGCTGCGAAGAGCGGTATTGACTTCTCCGCAACCACAGCAGTCTGTGAAGGCGTCAGATGCCGCCGTTCAAGGTTCTCGCCCAGTACGTACTCGACCGGGCTGTCCCCGTTCAGATCCACCTCGACGTACCGAGGCTCGACCCCAGCTTCCGCGCACGCCCGCTCGCGATTGCGACCATCGAGGATCTGCCCGTCGAGGGTCACGATCGGATGTTTGAGGCCGCGAGTCCGGATGTTCTCGACGAACCGCTGGAACTCGGCGCCCTCCATGAGCGGGAACAACTCGGCGGCGGGATGGGCGGTCACGCGACCTTCTCCTCGTCGCCGTTCACCCGCGCGAACCACGCTGCGAGCGCCCGACGGTGACGCGGCCAAGGCATCGTCCCGCTCTCCCATCCCTGCCACGTACGCGGTGAGACGCCTAGTTCGGCGGCGGCTTCGACCTGCGAAAGCATCGC
>JANLGX010000221.1 GCA_024654005.1 Gemmatimonadaceae bacterium
GTCATCGCTGCCATCGCACTCTGTCCGGCTGTTGCCGCGATCCAGGCACAAGCCTCACCCGCCCCGCCCGCCGTCATGCCGGTCATCGTTTCCAATCCACGTGCAGCGGCTGCCGACGTCGAGTCGATCGAGGCGATCATCGCCGCGCTGTACGACGTCATCTCCGGAGGCGTCGGGCAGGCGCGCAACTGGAATCGCATGCGCTCCCTGTTCATCCCGGGCGGAAAGCTGATGCCCACCATCCCGCGTCCCGACAGCAGCATCGGAATGCGCATCCTCGGCGTCAACGACTACATCGCCGTCTCCGGGCCGCAGCTCGAGCGGGCCGGCTTCCGCGAGCGTGAGATCGCCCGGCGCACCGAACAGTTCGGACATATCGCGCACGTGTGGAGCACCTACGAAGGCCGGACCGAGACGGACAGCACGGTGATCCGCGGGATCAACAGCATTCAGCTTATGAACGACGGAGCGCGCTGGTGGGTGGTCTCCGTCTTCTGGGAGGCAGAACGGCCGAATAACCCGCTGCCGCCGCGCTACCTGCGGAACGAGCAGTCTACGCCTTGATCAGCCTCCGCGCGGACGCAACAGCACGCGTCCCGCGCGAACGCCGGTCGGCGCGCTACGCGCGACGGCGATGATGCCGTTCACGATTACCGTCTCGATGCCCACCGGATACTGGTGCGGATCCGTGAACGTGGCCTGATCTCGCACGGTTCGCGGATCGAACACTACGATGTCGGCGAACGCGCCTTCGCGCAGGACGCCACGGTCCGGCAGTCCGAGCCGCTTAGCCGGCATTCCGGTCATCTTGTATATGGCTGTTTCGAGCGATATGAGCCTGTGCTCGCGCACGTACTTGCCAAGAACCCGCGGGAACGTGCCGTATGCGCGCGGGTGCGGATGACCGTCACCAGGCTGCGACAACCGGCCGTCCGATGCGATCATCGTATTCGGGCTGGCCATGATTCGACGCACGTCGGCCTCGTCGAGCACATGGTAGATCGCGTTCGCTCCCCCGTTTCGCATCGCTTCGAGCACGAGCATCGCGCCATTCTCCGGCGTCGGCGCCATGTTGCGGCGCCGGGCCCAGTCGGCGAGTGTCTTGCCCTCGAGCGACTCGTCCCACGAAACACGCGCGAACTGCACGCGGGAAATGTCGCCGCCGCCGCGATCGGTGAGAATGTTCTGCACGATACCGCGCACGATGCTGTCTCTCATCGCCGGAATAGCCAATCTCTTCTCGAACTCGGCACTGCCGCCGGCCATCGCCCACGAGGGAACCAGAACTCCAATGCCGGTATGAGTAGCCGTGTATGGATACTGGTCGAGCAGAACGTCCGTGCCGGCACGGCGTGCACTGTCAACCATCGCGAGCGTTTGAACGCTCTTGCCCCACATCATCTGCCCCACGGCCTTGTGATGTGTGAGAACCACGGGGATTCGAGCGCGGCGACCGATCTCCAGCGCCTCGGCCACGCCATCCAGCAGACCGATCCCTTCCTTTCGCAGATGTGACGTGTAGATGCCGCCGGAGTCCGCGGCAACCTGCGACAGCGCTACCACTTCGTCGATGTCCGAGTATGTGCCCGGCAGATACAACAGCCCGGTAGACAAGCCGAACGCCCCGTCGCGCATCGCAGTGGCAACCAGCGCCTTCATCCGCCCGAGCTCCTCGGCCGTCGGACGCTGGTCGCTCATTCCCATCACGCTGCGACGGATAGCGTTATGACCCGCCAGGTACGCGACGTTGATGCCGACCGCCAGACTGCGCACGGAATCCAGATACGGCGCGAGCGGCAACGGCGATCCGCCGTCGGGACCACCGAGCGCCGTCGTCACACCCTGCCGAAGCGCACTTTCCGCCAGCGGCAATCGCAACAGCGGGTCGAGATGCGCGTGCATGTCGATGAAGCCGGGTGTCACGGTCCGCCCGCGTGCATCGATAACTCGCGCTGCCTCGCTTCGGGCGATCGGTGCGGTGGACATTACAACGATACGGTCACCCCTGATACCGATATCGGCGCGACGGGCAGGGGATCCGGTACCGTCTATGATAGACCCACCGGTGATCAACACGTCGTATCGCGGCGCCTGCACCGGCGATTGCTGAGCAGCAACATCCGTGGCGGCCAGCTGAGCAACTGCAAACGCTGTAATGAGCCAGAGGCACGAGCGTTTCATAGGCTTAGTATAGTAGCAAGTCGCCAATCGCTGCTCCGAACTCCTGAATCGAAAGCAAGATCTCCGAATGGATCCCATCACCCACAGCATGACGGGCGCCGTGCTGGCCCGCGCCGGCCTCGACCGTCGCACCACCGTGTTCTTCGGCGATGCGCGCTTCAAGGACATCCCTGTCGGCGGCGGGTTGCAAGGTGTCCGCGTTCAGCTTGACGCCCGGAATCTCCGCCCGCATATACCATATGGTGACACAACAGGAGGCTAGTCACATGAGTTCCGCTTCACGGCTATTCGCGCTCCCGCTCGCCGTACTCACCGGACTCACCGCCGCCTGTGCCGCCGGTAATACCCAGCGCGATCCTTCGGGCCGCGCGACGGTCACGAGCGAGGACCTGCAGAACCCGAACGAGCCCATCGAGGTGACCCTGCAGAAGAAGGTCCCCGGGCTCGTCGTCACGCGGACCGCCGAGGGAGAGATCGCCCTGGAGATCCGCGGCGGCTCATCGTTCCGCGGAGCCGACTCCCCACCCCTCTGGATACTCGACGGCCAGCCCTTTTCGCCCGGGCCGGGCGGCGCGCTTTCCGGCGTCAACCCGCAGAGCATCGAATCGATCAGAATTCTCAGGAGCGCGGAGGCGGGGCTGTACGGCAGTCAGGGCGCGAACGGGGTAATCGTCATAACGACGAAGAGGGGCACCAAAGCGAAACCCTGAGCTACGCGTCTGGAGGAATTGCAACGCGTCCGCGGCGGTACCTCACCGCGCCATAAGCCGCATGGATCCCGTCACCCACACGCTGACCGGCGCCGTGTTGGCGCGCGCGGGCCTCGACCGCCGCGGCACGCTGCCACTCGCCGCGACCACGCTCATCCTCGCGGCCAACGCGCCCGACATCGACATCTTCGCGATGTTCCTCGGCTCGTACGCCGGTCTCGCGTTCCGCCGCGGATGGACGCATGGGCCGGTCGCGTTGCTCCTTCTACCGCTCGCGCTCACCGGGCTGATGCTCGCCTGGGATCGGTGGGTGAGGCGGCGCGGCGAGCGCGGAGCGGAGCGCGCACCGATGGACGCGGGCGCGACGCTGCTCATCGCCTTCATCGGAGTGCTGAGCCACCCCGCGCTCGACTGGCTCAACACGTACGGCATCCGACTGCTGCTGCCGTTCAGCGGAAAGTGGTTCTACGGCGACGCGGTGTTCATCATCGACCCGTGGCTCTGGCTGCTCCTGGCCGCCGCGCTGATCCCGTGGCGCCGCACGCGCGGCCGCGTACGAATCTTCGGCGCGGCCGCGGCGGCGTACGTCGCCGCCATGATCGGGGCGAGCACGGCCGCGGAGTCCATGACCCGGCGAGCGGCGGAGAGCGCGGGCATCACCGGCATCGCAGAGGTCATGTACCAGCCCGCACCGGCGCAGCCGCACGAGGGAAGCGTGATCGTCGCGTCGCGCGATGCGTACACGCTCGGCGGCTTCGACTGGATCGCACCCGCGCGGAACCGCGTAACTTTCCGCCGCGATACGATCCCGCGCGGGGACTGGACCACGAGCGAGGTCCGCGAAGCCATGACTGATCCGCGTGTGCGCGATTTTCTCGTCTGGTCGCGCTTCCCGTTCGTCCACGTCGAGCGCGCATCTGATGGGACAGCGGTGTTCTTCGGCGACGCCCGCTTCGTGGACGTTCCCGCCGGCTCCCTGCAAGGCGTTCGCGTCGTGCTCCGCCGATGACTCGACCACGCCAAGCTATGTTCCGCCTGTGCTGAGATCGTCGCTGCTGTGGGCTTCGCAGAACCGCACCATCGAGCGCCTCGTCCGCTCGAGCAGAGCGGCGCGCCCGCTCGTCTCCCGTTTCATGCCGGGCGAGACGATCGCGGACGCACTGCGCGCCGCCCGGGCGCTGCATGCCGAGCGCACGCCGTGCATCATCACGTACCTCGGCGAGAACGTCGCCTCTGGCGCGGCCGCGGACGCGACGGTCGCGGAATACGAGCGGTTGCTCGCCGCGCTCGCGGCCCAGGGCGCCGACGCCCACGTCTCCATCAAGCTGACGCAGTTCGGCTGGGACCTCGACCGGCCGCGCGCGCTCGATCGAGTGCGCGCGGTCGCGCGGATGGCGCAGGCGGGTGGAACGACGCTCGCCATAGACATGGAATCCTCGGCGTACGTGGATTCGACGGTGGAAGCTTACGAGGCACTCGCTCGCGAGTTCGACTGCGCCGCGCTCTGCCTCCAGGCATACCTGCAACGCACGCCCGGCGACATGCGACGGCTGCTCGCCGTGCGGCCGTACATCCGCCTGGTGAAGGGAGCGTACCGCGAGCCCGCGAGCGTGGCGCTCCAGCGGCGGGAAGACGTGAGCGCCCGCTTTCGCGAGCTCGCGCGCGAGCTGCTCGGTCACGCGGGCGAGGGCGTGCGCGTCGCTTTCGGCACGCACGATCTCGAATTGCTGCGGCGGTTGCGACAGGACGCGCGCGAGCTGGCGGTCCCGCCTTCGGCGTACGAGATCCAGATGCTGTACGGGATCAACAGCGAGGCGAGGCGCGCGCTCGCCGCCGAGGGCGAGCGGGTGCGCGTGCTGATCAGCTACGGCACGGCGTGGTATCCATGGTTCATGCGGCGCCTTGCCGAAAACCCGGCCAACCTGCTGCTCGTCGCGCGAAGCTTCGGCCGGCGACCGGTCCGCCCGTCACCCGCGCCATGAGATTGTCGCGACCGGCATGCGCCGCGGTAGCTCTCGCGCTCGCCGCCTGCACGGCGAGGCCCGCGCAAGCGCCGGCGGTCAACGCGCCCGACTCAGTCGAGATCCGCCTAGCCGAGCGCCGGCGGATCGCGCAGGAGCGGCTGCTCAACGATTGGGCCGGCTTGTCCCGATATCGCGCGGCCAACGACAGCATCCCGCCGCCGGCGCCCGGCGAGAACCGCGTGGTGTACATCGGCGACTCCATCACGGAATCGTGGGCGACGTACTTCCCCGCTCTCTTTCCCGGCAAGCCCTACGTCCCGCGCGGCATCAGCGGCCAGACGACTCCCCAGATCCTCGTGCGCTTCCGGCAGGATGTGGTGCGGCTGAAGCCGAAGGTCGTCGTCATCCTCGCGGGGACCAACGACATCGCCGGCAATACCGGACCGTCGTCGCTGGAGATGATCGAGCACAACCTCGCATCGATGGCGGAGATCGCGCGCGCCAACGGCATCCGCGTGGTGCTGTCGTCCGTGCTGCCGGCGTACGACTATCCATGGAAGCGGGGATTGGAGCCCGCGCCGAAGATCGCCGCGCTCAACTCCTGGATCCGCGGCTACGCGGAAGAAACCGGCGCGGTGTATCTCGATTACCACTCGCCGATGGCGGACGCGCGTGGCGGGCTTCGCGGCGAGCTGACGAGGGACGGCGTGCATCCCAACGCCGCGGGCTACGCCGTGATGGCGCCGCTCGCGGAAGCGGCCGTCGCCAGAGCGATGCAGCTGCCCTAACTTTCCGATCCCTACACGCCGGAAGCCGCTTGCATCGCGAAATGACCCGAATCCTGCTCGCGCGCGACTTGCGAGCGCTCGCGCGTGAAGTGGACGCGTACCCGAACGACGAATTGGTCTGGCGCACTGCACCGGGCATCGCGAACTCCGGCGGCACACTGGTGCTGCATCTTCTCGGCAACCTGCAGCACTTCATAGGTGCCGTCCTCGGCGGGACCGGGTACGTGCGCGACCGGGAGGCCGAGTTCGCCACGCGCGATCTGACCCGTGCCGAGCTGCGCCGTCGAATCGACGCCGCCGCGGAAGCGGTGGATGCGACGCTCGCGCGGCTCGCGCCGGAGCAGTGGGAAGCGGAGTATCCGGTTCCAATCGCCGGACGCAAGGTCGGCACCGCCGACTTTCTCGTTCATCTCGTCGCGCATCTCGCGTATCATCTCGGCCAGATCGACTACCACCGGCGGACGCTCGTGCCGGACGCCGGCACGGTCGACGCGATGTCGATCGGTGATCTGCCGGAGTACGCGCCCTGATGTCTGACATGCTTGCATCATCACCGTCGCCTCCCGCGCAATTCCCGTCGCCGCTCGCGTCGCGGTTCGTGGTCGAGCGGGAACTCGGCCGGGGCGGAATGGCCACGGTTTACCTCGCCTGGGAGATCAAGCACGAGCGGCACGTGGCCGTGAAGATCATGCGTCCCGAAGTGGCCTCGGCGTTCGGCGCGGAGCTTCCCTGGCCCGTCGTGAATTCAGTAACGACCCTAGCGCTGCTCGCTCAGGCGCGGCTAGGTCGTTCGCGTCCGGTGCATTCCACCCTCGGTGGTGAAACGCACCAGCGTGTAGAGCGGACACCACCCGAAGAGCCCCGTCAGCAGGGGCACGAAGCCTATGATCTTGAACGCCAACCCCGCGCCACCGGCAACCGCGCCGCTCCAGCCGAGCGCGAGCAGCGCGAGACCCGCGGTGATCCGGACCACCCGGTCCAGCCCTGATTCGTTGGCGTCGAACATGATCATCTCCGCTTAAGGAAGTGCCGCCGTGCCTGGGCGCGGCTCGGGATACGGTGCCTCGTCGTCGTCGTCGCCGTCCACCCATTCATCCAGCTCGTGGCGCAACTGCGGATGCTGGCGCAGCAGGGCCCAGCTCATCGCCGCCAGCGCGAGCACGGTCGGTATGGAAACGTGCCAAATGGAGAGCGCGTTCCGGAGCGGCTCCGTCATCAGCAGGAAGGCGCCGAACAGGTGCAGGAAGGCGAGCAGGTACATGACGAGCGCGGCGTACCAGAGCAGCGGCCCGCGCTCCGCCACGGACGCCATCCACGACGCGAATAGTCCGAAGGCGAGGAAGAACAGGAGATGCACGCCGTTGTAGGCGAAGACGGCGCCCGGCCACACGCGCACCCGCGCGGGGTCCTCGAGGCCGTAGAAGAGCCAGCCTCCGAGCAGCGAGAACGTGTAAAAGAAGGAGCGACCCTGCAGCAGGTCACCGACGCCGACGCCGAGGAATACGATCAGGTAGCCGATCGACCCTATCAGCAGTCCACGGAAAGCGACTTCCCATCGATCTTCGCGCATGGTCCACCGCCGGAAGTATCCAGCTTGAGGATACGTTCGCCGGCCGCCGGCGCAGTAGGGGAAATCCCATGGGCCGGTACAGCTTTGCCCTACTCTCCTTACGGCACGTCCATAGTGCGAAGGCGGCGGATGCATAGGTAGAGCGACCCGCCGATTACGACCACCGCCATCGCGATTGCGCCAAGCTCCACGTTCCTGCCCCGAAAGTGCAGCCGGGAACTACCTTGGGCGCATGCGCTGGCATCGAATAGCTATGCTCACGGTCCTGGTCGGCGGCCTGTCCGTTTCCTCAGGCGCTGAGAGCGTGCGGGCGCAGCAGTGGCTCCGCGGGAACACGCACACGCACACGGCGAACTCCGACGGCGACAGCCCGCCTGACACTGTCGTGCGCTGGTACCGCGACGCGGGCTACGACTTTCTCTTCGTCACCGACCACGAGCGGATTACCGATCCCGCGCCGCTGAACGCCCGCTTCGGCGTTCCCGGTCGGTTTCTGCTGATCGCGGGCGAGGAAGTGACGCAGCTGGTCGCCGACTCGACGCACCCCGATCGCCGCCGGCAGGCACACGTCAACGCGCTCGGCCTGACCCGCGTGGTGACCCGGCTCGGCGAGAGAGGAATCGTGCAGGGCATCTCGCTGGCTGACGCATACGCGCGGAACATCGCGGAGATCCGCGCGGCGGGTGGGATCGCGCAGGTCAATCACCCGAACTTCCGCTGGTCGGTTCGGCTCGACGACCTCACGGCGCTTCCCGACTCCACCCTGTTCGAGATCTGGAACGCGCACACGGGCGTGAACAACGCCGGCGGTGTCGATGCCGCGGGCCGCGTGGCTCCATCCGCCGAAGCGCTGTGGGACTCGCTGCTGACGCGCGGCAAGGTGGTGTTCGCCGTCGCGGACGACGACAGCCACAGCTTCCGCGCGAGCGACGCGGACTCGTACGCGCTCACCCGCCCGGGGCGCGCCTGGATCGTGCTGCGCGCGGACACGCTGACGGATTCAGCCATACTCGGCGCGCTTCGCCGCGGGGATTTCTACGCCTCCACCGGCGTGACCTTGAGCGAGCTCGCCGTGACGGACCGCGCGATCACCGTTGCTATTTCACCGGTGAACGACAGCCGCTACACCATTGAGTTCATCGGCAGCGGCGGGCGCGTGCTCGCCACGGTGCACGACCGGCGCGCGTCGTACACGATTCGCGGTGGCGAAGGCTACGTCCGCGTGCGCGTCAGCGATTCGAACGGGTGGATGGCGTGGACGCAGGCGACGCGGATGCGCTGAGGAGCGGCAGAAATCCGCCGAGTCCGTGCAGGTGGTCGATGTGGTCCGGACCTGTGTTCCCGGCGAATCCAAGGATTGCCAGTCCGCCGCGCCGCACCGCGCTGAGCTGCTGCATTCCGCCGGGGCCCCACTCCAGCACCGGCGTGCGCGCGAGCCCGAGCGCGGCGATGATCCAGTCCGCGGTCTCGGTGGTGCTCGCGAAAGTTCCGGGAAAGATCTCTGAGTGAGTGATGACGAACCGGACCTCGCCGGCCACGGCGCGGCGGGCGTACCGTAGGAAAGGGACCAGCTTCAGCGTGTCGAGCGCGCCGCCCTCGGCGAGCACCGTTCGCTCGGGGATGTAGCTCGTGTGCAGTCCGTCGAGCAGCAGCACGCCGTCGATCGTGGCAGCCGTGCGCTCGTTGCTCAGGAGCGCGCGCACGCCGCCATAGCCGGCGCTGAAGGCGCTGACGACCACGCGGCCGACGCGCACCCTTCCCTGGGTTCGCGCAACCGTCTCGTCGCGCACGCGCTGGATCAGCGTGTTCCACGCGGCCGTGTCCGACAGCGCGCGCTCGTACGCCGAAGAGCTGCCTCCCAGGTTGACGACAGCGAGCACGTACCGGTCCTGGGCGTTCGCGACCGCGTGCATCGGTACGTACGCGGCGCTGAAGACGTGCACGAGCAGAGTCCGCTCTTCCGTGGTGCCGGCGCTGACGGGGAGCTTGTCCGGGATGAACACATCGACCGGTCGCGGTAGAACCGAGTCGATCCTGAACACGACTCCCGGCGGCTGCCCCTGCGGGACGCGCTCGTGACGCCTCGTGGTCTCCACCATCGGTGAGGGGTTCTGCGCGCGCGGAGCCGGCGGTGCGGGAGCGGGATTCGATTCCGCCAGCGGGCGTGCGTGACAAGCCGCGGCACCGAGTACGAGCAGGAACGCGAACAGCCGCATCATCGGTTCGCGCTTGCGGGACGAATCCTCGTCCAGATCACGATGCTGCCGCAGCCGCTCATGCCCGGCTGGAACTGCGGAGGCACCATCCCGGCCGAATAGACTTCGATCCCCGCGACTTCTTCCGGGTGAACCCAGTCGTCGATGTCCACCAGACCAAAACTTCGCATGTAGTGCCCATCTATGTAGACCGCAGGCGAACACCGATCCGCGAAGAGCCCACGCATACTGATCCCGCCGTCGTACATAATGCCGGGCTTCACAACTTCAAGCCCTGGTACCCTGCCGAAGATGTCCGACGTAAAGACCGGTCGATGTCGCGCGATGTCTGCAGGTGTCAGGTAGCGGCCCATGCCGCTACCGCGTCGCCGTTCCATGAAGCCGCGCATGTTCTCGCTTAGAGGCGCCGCGGTAATGCGCACCGTGTCCAACACAGCTCTCATCGTAGACATCGCGGTGCGTATGGACGGCGCGCCAGCCACTACGTCGACGGTTTTGCGCTCTGGGTAATAGCCAAGCGCACGGATCTCCAACGTTCGTGTACCCAGCGGTACACTCACGAGTCTCCATTCACCCCGCTCGTCCGTGCGGGTTTGGGGACCGCCAACAATGCTCACTCGGGCATCTGCCAGCGGCTCACCTCTCACCGCCGCAACTACCACGCCGATCAAGCTGCCGCGACTCGCACGCTGGAGCACGGGAGAAGTCACGAGCGAATCCGCGCTCGGCGTACTATCGCGGACGACGAGGTCGCGCCTCGGACCGAGGTACAGGTCACGTCGCATGAATTCCTCCGCAGAGACGTCGATCTCGATACGAGCCGTGCTATCGGCTCCGCTGATGGCCACGAGCGTGATGGCCCCGGGCGCTGGCAAATTACACAGGCCGAACCAACCAGTAGCCGCTGTTGTCGCGACGACACGCGGAACCCGGCGGGTGAATCCAACGCGGGTCACCGAGAGCTCGATCCACTCGGCGACAACCGTCGCGCCTGGTACGGGCGCTTGACTCTCGGCGTCACGGACAATCCCCACCACGACGACACCGGCATTGCGCCCGCTCGGCTGCTCACAGATTGCCCTGCGAAGGCTCCTGGCCGAAGGGATCGCTACATCGGCGCGCACGGCACGACCGCCGGCAACGACGAGCTCGCGCACGGGTGGTTCGACGCCAAGCGAATCGAGCACGGGATGCAGGAAGCCGAGCAGGTAGCGGCCGTTCGGCACATCATTGAACATGAAGCGGCCCAGCGAGTCGGTGATGCCCGTTCGGACATCGCCCGCCGCTTCTGCCGTAGAGACGAGCTGGACCGTGGCCCCGGCAAGAACCTTCCCTGCTACGCTGTCGTGCGCCACGCCGCTGACCGTCGCGCGCGAAATTGTATCCGGAGTCTGCGCTTCACCCGTGCGCGCGAACAGCGGCACTACAACAAGTAAACCGAACCGCATGAGGCAGCGGCGTAGCATGGAAATCACGGAGGCTACCTGAGCGTAGCTCCAACAACGAGTCCGAGTGTGATCGCACCGAGCACGGTGAAGAGCCGCTGCCTGAACGGCCGCGGGTCCGGCGCGCGCGAACGCTGTCCCGTCCACACCACGATGCTGCCGCAGCCGCTCATCCCCGGCTCGAACTGCGGCGGCACCATGCCCGGCGAGTAGATTTCGATCCCCGCGACCTCGTCGGGACTCACCCAGGAGTTGATGTCGTCGGTGCTGAGCCCGCGCAGGTACTGGCCGTCGAGGTACAGCGCCGGCGAGCACCTCCCCCAAATTCCGCGCATCGTTATCCGCGTGTCGAAGCCCACACGATCCAGCCGCAGACCGGGCACCATGTAGAACATGTCCGAGATGTTGATGGGATTCCTGCGGGCGATCTGCTCCGGAGTCAGGTAGCGTCCCAGCCCGATGTGGCGACGCTCGGCGAAGCCGCTGACATTGCTGGCGTTGAGGCGTGAAGCCCTGATCCTCACCGTGTCCAGTACGGTGCCCATAGTCGAGAGCGCAGTGCGGATTTGTGGCGCCCCGTCCAGTACGTCTACGGCGACACGCTTCGGGTAGTAGCCCACCGCGCGCACTTCCAGCATTCGCGTCCCGAACGGAACGCCGGCGAGCGTCCACTCGCCCCGCTCGTTTGCGCTCGTCTCCGGGCCGTCGGTGATCCGCACGCGCGCGCCCGACAGCGCCTTGCCCCCCACCTCGGCGACGACCGTGCCGGCCAGGCGCCCG
>JANLGX010000222.1 GCA_024654005.1 Gemmatimonadaceae bacterium
CTTGTCCGCCCCGGACCGGCTGGCCTCGCGAGCGGCGCGCGCGGCATCCTCCTGTTGCGCGACGACAGCGAGCAGCTCCGGCCGCGCGCTCGTAAGCGCCCGCTCGGTCGCAGCGATGTCGGCCTCCAGCTGCACGATCCGCCCGTCAATCGCCGTCATCAACTGCTCCAGCATTACGCGCTCGGCCGCGGGAGCCCGCTCCCACTCCCGGGTGATTTCGCTCCGCCGATCCATCGTGCGGTCGAGCTGGTCCGCCAGCTCGGCGCGACGCGCGCGCAGTCCCACGATGTCCTGCGCGCTCTGCGGGATCTGAATCGTCTGGGCCGCGGTCGTGGGCCCGGCTTCGATCCTGACGGCGGCCGACTGCGGCGGCTGAGGGGCGGTGGGGGCGTCCTGCACCTACGCCTCGCGGCCGCTGTGGCCCTGCGGCACCATCCGCGTGTTCTCCAGAGCGGGAACGGCCTTGGTTTCGCTCATCCGCCTCGTCACGAACCGTTGCCCCTCGGACACGCGCTCCACTTCGATCGCTATGGCTTCGACGGCCTGCTCGATCCGCTCCAGCCGTCCCGCCGTCTCCGGAGGAATCACGCTCCGCACTGGACCCGCCGCCGCCCGCTTCCACATCATCCGCGCCGCACCGACGGCCAGCGGCGCAAGCACGAAGATCGTGAATACGATCCCGCCCGCGAGAACTTCGCCGGATGAGAAGCCACCTAACACCCCCGAAGTGAGAAATCCCGCAGGGGCCCCCGTCAGCTGCCGGCCCGTTTCGGCAATATCGGACTCGAGCTGGACCATACGCTCGTCGAGTACCGCGATCCGTTGCTCCAGACCGGCTTTGGTCGCGCCCTCCGCGCTTCGCACCTGCCCAGCCAGGTCCCTGCGCCTGCGACTCGCGGAGATGAGCTGGGTGGACAGCTCCGACCGTCGCGCGCGGATCGCGGCGACTTCGTCGCGGGTCATCGGCATCGCGAGCGTCTGAGCAGCGTTGCCCGGCCCGGCCTCGATGCGGATGACTGGTTGGGGCGCCGGAGCGGGCTGCTCCACCGTTGGGTCTTGCATGAGCACCATTACGTAGGGATGGCGGGCTGGGTTACAGCGAAGTTAGCCCGTCTCCCTCTTGAAGACTATCAGATCGGTTGCGGGCGCGGCGAAGCCGGCTTGCCGCGACAGTGTCGCAACCTGCCCGCGGTGATAGGTCGAGTGGTTGACCACGTGCAGCAGCTGATCCACCAGCGGCTCACTGAAGTCGTCGCCCTTCAGATTCCTGTACGCCCGCGGCCTACCTAGATCCGCGTCCGTCAGCTCCCGCAGAAGCGCGGCGCGATCCGCTTCGACCTCGCGCAGCTTCTCCGTGAGCGCCGCGGCTTCCTGGAGCGAGGCCCAATCGGGCGGCGCCGACGGGCTCTCCCCGCGCCACCGCCGCAGCCAGACCCACTCCGACATGGTTATGTGCGCGATGGTGTCACGAATGGACGAGAAGCTGCTCCCCCGTGGCGCAACGAAAACTTCTGGATCGAGCTTGCCGGCGGCGGAAAAAATCCGCGCGTTCGCCCATTCGTTGTATGCGAACAGCGACCTGACGTCGGCGACCCGCACGGCTCAGCTCCTCCGGGCCCCGACTACCAGTAGAGCTCCGCCACCTACCAGCAGCAGCACCCCGACGATCGGCGGTATCTCTGCCTTTCGCTTGGTGACGACCTCGACTGGACCGACCGTCACGGTCTCGCTGTCCTTGGTGTAGCTAATGCGCATCGCGAGCAGCACGACTCCGACCACCATCAGCAGCACGCCCAACCACGAAATCGGCTTCATGGGGATCTCCTGTGAAAGATTCGTTTGGTGCTCAGTCTCCGATCAATCGCTGAAAGCGCGGATTGCCGCGCAGCCGGGCGAAGGTCGGGTCCAGCCGCAGCACATTCCGGTGGACGGTGGAGGGCACGGACAGCAGTTGCTCCAGAATTGGAATCGCCTCGTCGTGGCGCCCGAGGACGATCAGTATCAGCGCGCGGTAGTACCGCACATCGGCGCCGACCAGCGCGTCCTTGGCCAATGGTCTCAATTCCAGGGCGCGGTCAGAGTCGGCCAAGGCATCGCGACCATTACCGACCATGGCTCGCGCGAGGCCACGCTGCGCGTAGAACTCTGCTTCATCGGCGCGCTCACGGATTCGCGCAGTAAGCAGCCGGACGGCTGAATCGGCGTGGACGCGCGCACGTGCCGCTTCGTTCCGCTCGCGGAAGAACCACGCCTTCGACAAGACGAATGTTCCGTGCTCCCCCATGTCAGGCGACCAATCGGCCGCGGCTATCGCGCTCCCGATCGCGGGGTGCGTCGTGTAAGGCCAGCCCCGACTAAGTGTCGAGAGCATCAGAGGGCCCTTGTCCCGGACACGATCCCAGGCTGCTGCCAGGACCCTATTGGAAGCCGCGATGTCTCCCGTTCGCGCGAAGGTAATCGCCGCCTTGCCAATCAGAGCGTCGCTGTGTTCCGGGCTGACGATGAGTGCCCTGTCCACTATCCGCTCGGACTCCGCAAAGTCGCGCAGGTAAAAGTGGGTGAGCGCAAAGTCGGCCATGTTCCCCACAGCGCGCGGATCCAACTCTATGGCGCGCTTCATGGTCGCCACTGCTTCCTGCCACCTACCGCTGCGCCGGAGGACGAAAGACTTGAACGCGAGCGCGTCCGCGTTGTTCGGCCGAGCGCTTTCCGCCTTCGCGAACTCGCGGAGCGCGCTGTCGTAGTCCAGAAACCCGTGGTAGTAGTAAACGCCGAGCGCTTCGTGCGCTTCGGGTAGGTTGGGGTCGAGTTCCAGCGCTCTGTCGGCCGCGACCTTCGCCTTGCGGAGCCGCCCAGCCGTGCGATCACCGTAGAACCAGTACAGCTCGGTGTTGGCGAGTGAAAGCTTCGCGTGGGCCTGCGCAAACCGCGGATCGAGAGCAACCGCGCGCTCCAGCGCCACCACTGCTTCGCGCATTTCCGGAACGAGAATCGAGCGGAGCAGCTCGGTTCCGCGCAGATACAGAGCGTACGCTTCGACGTTCTCGGTTGGCTTCGCCGCGAGCGCATCACGCTCCGGCTCCAGCAGGGCGACGTTAAGCGCGTTGGCAACTTCCGTCGCAACCCGCGACTGCACCTCGAACATTCCGGAGAGAACCGTCTGGTACGCGTCGCCCCACACCTGCGTGGCGTCCGACGCGCGCAGCAGAGCGGGGCTGACTCGCACGACTTCTTTGCCGCTTGCATCCTTATCCCAACGCACCGTCCCCGTCAGCAGATATTGCACTCCCAATTCCTGCGCGATCTGCTGCAGCGGCTTGTCGCTCGCCGCGTAGCTGCGCGCGCTCTGCCGCCCGACCACCCGCAGGCCTCGAACTGACGAGAGACGGTTGGTGATCTCTTCCGTCATGCCGTCGGTAAATTCCTGCCCCTCAGCGTTCCCGCGATTTTCGAAAGGAAGTACCGCGAGCGCTGGCGTCGAAACTGCCTCAGCGGACGCCGCAGCCGGACGACTGACCTTCCATCCCGCGAAGGCGATGATCGCGAGAGCGAGCGCGCCCCCGGCAATCGCGACCGCGCGCTTCGGAAATTGAACCGGTACACTGACGGAGCGCTGCGCAGTGGTGGGCGCCATTCCGCCGCTTGGTGTAGTCAAAGCGTCCAGTTCGTGCACGACTTCCGCTGCTGATTGCGGCCGATCAGCGGGTCGTTTTTCCAGACACCACATCACGAGACTCGCCAGCATTGGCGGGATCGCGGGACGCCGGTTCGTGACGGGATCCGGGTTTTCGGTAACCTGCGCGGCGAGCATGGCCTGCGGTGAGCGACCCGGGAACGGTGTTGTCCCGCTCAGCATCTCGTACGCCAGCACACCGAGTGCGTAGATGTCCGCGCGATGGTCGGTGTTCGGATCCGCGGTCGCCTGCTCCGGGGCCATGTACGCGGGCGTGCCGAGCGCAACTCCCAATGAAGTAAGGCTCGCGCCGCCGCTCGACGCGCTCACGGCCTTCGCGACGCCGAAGTCGGTGACCATCGCGGAGCCGCCCGAGATGAGCACGTTCTCCGGCTTGATGTCGCGATGCACGACGCCGTTCTCGTGCGCATACGACAGCGCGGACGCGACCTCGCGCAGCACTCGCACGGATTCCGAAACCGGCAGCTCGCCGCCGCGCGCGAGTTTGGCACGCAGCGACTCGCCCTTCACGAACGGCATGGTGAAGTACGGCAGCCCCTGCGTCTCGCCCGCAGACAGCAGCGGAACGATGTGCGGGTGCTGCAGCTGCGCCGCCATCTGGATCTCGCGGCGGAAGCGGTCGATGTTGACCGCCGCGGCCATGTCGGGCGGGAGGACTTTCACGACGACCTTCCGGCCCAGCGCGGCTTCGTGCGCGACGAAAACGCGCGACATGCCGCCGCCGCCGAGCTCCTGCTCGAGGGTGAGACTGTCGCCCAGTGTCTTCTGCAGCTGTTCGCGGAGCTCGGTCATTCCTTGGGACGTGCGGGAAATAGTGGTGCTCGACGGCACTACTATACATGCGGGGAAAGGGCCGCGATATCGGCCTGGCGTTTGGGGCTATGCGTGAGGGTGTTTTTCGCGCTCCGCCATGCTGTCGCGCTCGAGCTGGACGGTGACGTGCTCGATGCCGAACAGCCTCATCGCGTCGTGGACGTGCTCCAGAACGTGCTGCTGGCGCTCGGGCTCGCGGACGACCGCGTGCGCGCTCATCGCGACCATCCCCGAGCTGACGGACCAGATGTGCAGGTCGTGCACTGACTCGATCCCGGGGATCGCCTCCAACTGCGCGCGGACAGCGCCAGGCGGGCAGTGGGCGGGGGCCGACTCCAGTAAAACGTCCACGGATTCGCGCACCAGATTCCATGCGCCGCGAATGATGAGCGCGGTCGTGAACAGGGACGCGAGAGGATCCGCGGCGAGCCAGCCCGTCGCCCATATGATGACCGCCGCGGCCACCGTCCCCACCGACGCCAGCAGATCGCCGAGCACATGCAGATACGCACCACGCACGTTGAGGCTCGACCCCGAGGCCGGATGCAGCACGCGCGCGGCGGCGATGTTGGCCAGCAGCCCGAGCACCGCGATCGTCAGCATCACTCCGCCGGTGATCGGCTCCGGATTGGCGAAGCGGGCGAACGACTCCCAGATGATCCACGCCGACAGCAGCAGCAGCGCGACGCCGTTGATCAGCGCGGCCAGGATCTCCCACCGCAGGTAGCCGTACGTCCTGTGGGACGTGCGCGGCAGATGCGCGAACCACGCGACGAACAGCGACAGGCCAAGCGCGGCCACATCGGTGAGCATGTGCCCGGCGTCTGCGAGCAGGGCGATCGAGTTGCTCAGAATGCCGCCGACGACTTCGGCGATCAGCAGCGTGGCGGTGATTGCCAGCGCCACCCTCAGCCGCGACGAATCCTCGTGAGCGTGCGAATGCCCGGTGTGGCCCATGCGTCAGATGCCTCCTACGCCGCCTTCATAAGGGACGGCACAGACAGTAAGTTCCATCCGTGCTCGGAAGGCTATCCGCCATTGTAGTTCTCGTGCTCCTGAACGGTTTCTTCGTCGGCGCCGAGTTCGCTCTCGTACGCTCGCGACGCAACCGGCTGGAAGCGATGGTCCGCACCGGTGACCGCCTCGCCCGAGTGGCGCTCCGCGCATCCTCAAATATCTCCGGGCTGCTGCCGGCGAGCCAGCTTGGCGTGACTCTCTCCAGCCTCGCCCTCGGCTGGGTCGCGCAATCCGCGATGACGGACCTGCTGTCGACCCTTCCGGCCGGCGCCGCGATTCCCGCCCGCGTGACCATCGCCGCCATCATCGCGTTCGCGGCCGCGAGCTACGTGCACGTGGTATTCGGCGAGCTGGTGCCCAAAGCCGCCGCGCTCAATCACCCGGAGCGGCTCGCCAAGTGGCTCGTGCCGCCGCTCGTGCTGTTCGCGTCGGTGTCGCGGCCGCTCGTGTGGATCATCAACCGCACGTCGAACTTCATGCTGCGGCTGTTCGGATTGCACGCGCTTCCCGGGGAGGACAGCGTGCACTCGCCCGACGAGCTGCGCATTCTCGTCGAGCAGGCGCAGGAAGGCGGCGCGATCGAGGCGCAGGACGCCGACATGATCGACGCCGTGCTCGAGTTCTCCGAGAAGAACGCCAGCGACGTCATGACGCCGCGCACCGAGGTCGCCGCGTTCGCGCTGGACGCCTCGCTCGACGACGTGCTCGCCACCGTCGAGGACAAGGGATACTCCAGGTATCCGGTATTCGAGGACAGCATCGACAACATCGTCGGGCTCATCCTCACCAAGGATATCCTCATCGAGGCCGTGCGGCGGCGGAACAGCTTCTCGCTCCAGTCGGTCATGCGGCCGGTGCACATGGTCCCCGGATCGCGCGAGGTCGAGGACGTGCTGGCCGACTTCAAGCGACTCAAGGAGCACATGGCGGTGGTGCTCGACGAATTCGGCGGGACCGCCGGCGTCGTCACGATGGAAGACCTGCTGGAGGAGATCGTCGGCGAGATCCTGGACGAGTACGACGATCCCGCGGAGAAGCCGGTCGAGACCCGCGGCGGAGAGACGCTGGTCCCCGGCAGCACGCACATCACCGACCTGAACGAGCGCTTCGCCCTGGAAGTCCCCGACGAGGACTACACCACCATCGGTGGCTACGTCTTCGGCACACTGGGCAGGCTTCCCGCGAACGGCGACCGCGTCACCGCCGGCGGCGCGATCTTCACCGTGCGGGAGATGGACGGCCGCCGGATCGAGACGCTGGCCGTGGATCTCCATACGCTGGGCGATCGGCGCGCGGCCGAGCGCGATCAGTCAGCTCCGCGCACAACAGTAGCGCCTGGATGAAGCTGGCCGGGTCCGCGATCCCGCGACCCGCGATGTCCAGCGCCGTGCCGTGGTCGGGTGAAGTTCGCGGGAACGGAAGACCGAGCGTCACGTTCACCGCCGAGCCGAACGACGCGACCTTGATGGCCGTCATGCCGACGTCGTGGTACGGCGCGACCACGGCGTCGAATTCTCCCCGCATCGCGCGCACGAACACGGTGTCCGCGGGGTAGGGCCCGGCTATTCCGGACGCGCGCGCGGCCGGCGCGAGCACGTCCTCGTCCTCTTCCCCGAACCGCCGCCCGTCGCCGCCGTGCGGGTTCAGCGCGCACAGGGCGATCCGCGGCTCCGCGATCGAGAACCAGTCCGTCAGACCCTCGCGCGTGATCCTCGCGGCCCGGCTGATGGCGTCCGCGGTGACCGCCGCGGGGACGTCGCGCAGCGCGAGGTGCGTCGTCGCGAGCACCACGCGCAGCGGATGAGCGCCGGCGCCCGCGGCGCCGGTCGACGTCAACATCATCGCGACTTCGCTCCCGGTCAGGGCGCCCAGCATCTCGGTGTGTCCAGGGAAGTCGAACCCGCCGGCCAGCAGCGCCGCCTTGTCTATCGGCGCGGTGACGATCCCCTGCACCTCGCCGGCGAGCGCGAGCGCCACGGCGCGCTCTATGGCCGCTCCGCTCAGCGCGCCGGCCAGATCGGCCCCATCACCGGCGTGCCACTCACCGGTGACTTCACCCGGCTCGAGACCGACACCCGTCGGCGCTACAACCATAACGTCACAGCGCTCGACGACACGCGGGTCGTCGAGCGCTCTGCGTATTATCTCGGGGCCGATCCCGCGCGGATCACCCGCGGTGACAGCCAGCCGCGCTCGCACCTACAATTGCAGCGACACGAAGGTCTCCCGCCGCAGGGAGTCCAGCAGCGCGCGCGTGGCGCGCTCGGCTATGAGCTGCTGCCGGATCTGGTCGCGCACGTCCTGCACGCTGTACTCGCCGCCTTCCGTCATGGTCACGAGCTCGAGCACGGCGAACTTGACCGCCAGTCCAGCGCCGAGCTGGAAGGGATCGGTTATCGCGCCCGCCGTCTTGCCGGCGACGGCCGCCTGGTACGACGCCGGGAGAGAGTCGCGCGGGTACGGCTGGAGGATGCCGCGCTCCTCCGTCGCGTCGTGGTGCCGCTGCACAAGCTGCTCGAAGTCGGCGCCCCGCCGCCACTGCGCGGCGACGCTGTCCGCTTCCACGCGCGCCCGCTCGACGTCCGCCGAGTCTATCGCGGGACGGATCAGGATGTGCCGCGCCTTGACCTCCGCGGGTTGGATGCGGTCCACGCGAATGATGTGGTAGCCGAAGGCGGTCTCGACGATCGGACTCACCCGTCCCGGAGGCAGCGCGAAGATCGCGCGCTCGAATTCCGCGACGAGGCCGGAGCCGCGCCTGTTCCAGCCGATGTCGCCGCCCAGCTCCTTGCTCGCGGGGTCCATCGACTCGCGGCGCGCGATCTGCTCGAAGTCGCCGCCCGCGTTGATCTCGGCGAGCAGCGAATCCGCCTTCGCGCGCGCCCTGGCCTTGGCGGCGTCGGACGGCTTGGGCGCGACGACGATCTGCCGGAAAGTCACCGACGCCGGCCGCCGGCTCAGCCGCTCGCGGCTGGCCTGGAACGCCGCGTCCACCTCGGCCTCCGTCACGGTCGCCGGACGCAGCCGCTTGCGCAGCTCCTCGAACGTCCGCTGCTGCAGCATCTGGCGCCGGACCTGATCCACCAGGGTCCTGCGATACTCCTCCGGCGTTCCGAAACCGGCCTCGCGCAGCTCGCGCCTGAACTCCACGTCGCCGGGAAACTGCTCCTTGATGCGGCGGATCTGATCGTCCACCGCCGGGGCCGTCTCTTCGTCCGTCACCTCGATCTTAAGCTGGGCAGCTTTCTGCACGAGAATCTCGGCGTCGATCAGCTCGTCGAGCGTCTCGCGCGCGATGGCCATCTGTCCGGCCGAGTCGGTGGGAAAGGCCAGCCCCTGCGCGCGCTTCTGATTCACAGCGACCAGAACGTCGCTCCAGAGGACGGGCTGGTTGCCGACCACCGCCACGATCCGGTCCACGGGCAGCGACGTGCCCGGGCGCTGGAGCGCCGGCACCGTGTCCTGCGCCGAAGCAGCCGCCGGGATCGCCAGCGCCAACGCCACAGCCAATGCCGCGGCGGACGGGATTTTGAATGTCATCCTACGCCATACCCCTTCGGCCGATGCTGGTTCGATCACTGGCCGGGCGGTGGCGCCGGAGCGGGCCGGGCCTCGAGTTGCGCTCCGTCCGGGCTTCCCGGCATCGGCACGGCCGAAGGCGGCTGCTGCGTCGTGCGAGTCGAATCCGCCGACGCGCGAATGCGCACCGCCTGCTGGAGCGCCCGGTCCAGCCCCGCGCTGTTGATCGCGTGCGAGTACTTGGCGCGGAGCGCCGCTTCCACCGGCGGAGGCACGTTCACGAACGGGGCCTCGTCCGCGAGCACGCGCTCGAAGTACCGGTCCGCGCGCGCGGTCGCGAGGCGGACGCGCTCCTCCCTGGTCGACGCGCTGTCGGCCAGCATCTCCAGAGAGATGCCGAGCTGGGTCCACTCGTTCACGACTTCGGCGACGAACGCCTGGCGCGTGTTGCTGAGCTCCGTGGAATCGACCTTGATGCCGGCGCTGTCCGCGGAGCGCAGCACCAGCTCGTTGCGGACGAAGTTCTTGATGAACTGTGTGACGACCGAGTCCGGCGCCGCGATCAGCCGCGACTGCACCTGCTGCTGCGGCGGGAACGTCTCCATCCAGCGCACCAGCTTGGCCGCTGTGAATGATCCCAGCACCGAAGTGGCGAGCACCGCCCGGTCCTTCACGTGCCCGTCGGGGTCGGCCGCGACGGCGCGCGCCGTGGCGGGCGCGCTCTTCTTCACGCTGATCTTCGAAGCCGAATCCATCCGCGCCATGTAGGTGCTCTCGGCCGCCTGCATGCTCTGCGCGCGGCTGGCCTGCAGGAACTCCTCCCGCACCTCCTCGAACGTCGGGCGGCGGATGATGTGGTAGCCGTACGGTGTCTCGATGATCGGCGAGATCCCGCCGGGCTGCAGCGCGAGCAGCGCGTTCTGGAACTCCGGCACCATCGCCCCGCGCGGGAAGACGCCGAGGCTGCCGCCCTGCGCGCCCGACTGGGTGTCCTCGCTGTTGCTCGCCGCCAACGAGGCGAAGTTCGCCGCGGTGAGCCGCGAGCGCAGCTGCTGCGCCCGGGCGAGCGCGTTCCGCTTGGCGCTGTCCGGCTTGTTCTGCGTGAGGAACAGGATGTGGCTGGCGGCGAGCAGGTCCCCGGCCGCGAACTTGCGCGGCGCGGCGGCGGTGTCCACGCGGCCCCAGTCTCTGGAGATCTGCGTGAACCACTTCTGCGCGCGCTGATTCGCGAACAGCGACCACATGGCGCTGTCGATCGTGGCGGGCTGGTTGAGCGAGTCCCCGTCCGCGGCGGCGAGCGCCAGCAGCTGATAGTTGACCCACATGCCGGCCACCGTGCGGATCACGTCCTTGCGGACCGGAGCCTGGGACGAGCCGATGAGCTGCGCCAGGCGCGCGGCGCTGAGCTGGTTGGACTCCGCCCGGGCGGCGGTGTCGGTGTGGGCGGTGAGAGCGTCGCGCATCCCCTCACAACCGGAGAACAGCGTCAGCGCGAGGACGGCGACTGCGATAGGGCGAATCATGTTGTCGAGCGGCTCCAGAAAGTTTGGGCTACGGGCGAAGCTTCGTGAGGGCGCGGACGAGTCCATCGAGGAGCGTGGAGCCGCCGAGCCGGGTCAGCTTCAGAGACAGCGGGTGCGTCCGTCGCACTTCCGCCGAGAACTGCACATCCTGAAACGCCGCCGCGAGACCCTTCACGCGCGGAACGGCATAATCTCTAAAGGTAATACGGGCCTCCGCGCCCCGCAGGAAGATGGACTCGATCTCGAGCGCGCCCCCCAGGACGCGCAGCAGGCTCGTGGCGAAGAACCCCTCCACCGCCGGCGGCAGCGGACCGAACCGGTCGCGCACCTCCTGCCTCACCTGTTCGACATCCGCGGCCTCGGTAAGGTTCGTCAGCCGGCGATATATGTCGAGCTTGGCGTCCTGCGAGGGCATGTAGTCGTCGGGCAGGAAGGCCGGCACGTCGAGCGACACCTCCGCGGGCTGGAGCTTCGGGCTGGTATCGCCGCGCAGCATGCGGCGCACCGTCTCGTCGAGCAGCCGCAGGTACATGTCGAACCCGACCGCCTGCACGAACCCCGACTGCTCCGGCCCGAGCAGGTTGCCCGCGCCGCGCAGCTCCATGTCCCTGAGCGCGATGCGGTAGCCGGACCCGAGCTCGGTGTGGTGCTCCAGGACCTTGAGCCGGCGGTTCGCCTCCTCGTCCACGGTCTCGGGGACGAGGAGATAGCAGTACGCGCGGCGGTGCGAGCGCCCGACGCGGCCGCGGAGCTGGTACAGCTGCGCGAGGCCCAGCGTGTCGGCCCGGTTCACGAACATGGTGTTGGCGTTGGGCACGTCCAGCCCCGACTCCACGATCATCGTCGAGACGAGGATGTCCAGTTCCTCGTTGACGAACCTTCGCATGACGGACTCGAGATCGCGCTCGCGCATCTGCCCATGCGCCACGCCGATGCGCGCCCGCGGCGCGAGCCGCTGCACGTGGTCGGCGACGGCCTGGATCGTCTCGATCCGGTTGTGCACGAAGAACACCTGGCCGCCGCGGTCGAGCTCGCGCGCGATCCCCTCTTCCAGCAGACCGTCGTCCCACGGCTCGACGAACGTCAACACCGGCGAGCGGTCCCGTGGCGCGGTCTGCATCAGCGTCATGTCGCGCAGGCCGGCGAGCGAGAGATGCAGCGTCCGCGGAATCGGGGTCGCCGTGAGGGTGAGCGCGTCCGCCTGCAGCCGCAGCTGCTTCAGCCGCTCCTTGTGCTTCACGCCGAAGCGGTGCTCCTCGTCCACCACGATCAGTCCCAGCTCGCCGAAGTTGACGTCCGCGCTCAGCAGCCGGTGCGTGCCGATGACGATGTCCGCCTTCTTCTCCGCGATCTCCGTGAGCACTTCCGCCTGCTCCTTCGCCGTCTGGAACCGGCTCAGCGTGCGCACTGTCACGGGAAAATCGGCGAGCCGGTCGCCGAAGGTGCGCGCGTGCTGCTCGGCGAGAATCGTAGTGGGGACGAGCACCGCGACCTGGCGCCCCGACTGCACCGCCTTGAACGCGGCGCGCACCGCGACCTCGGTCTTGCCGTAGCCGACGTCGCCCACCAGCAGGCGGTCCATCGGCCGCGGTCCTTCCATGTCGGCCTTCACGTCCTCGGTCGCCCGCCGCTGGTCGGGCGTGTCCTCGAACAGGAACGACGACTCTAGCTGCCGCTGCCACGCCGTATCCGGGACGTGCTGCGGGCGCGTGGCGATCTTCCGCCGCGCGTACAGATCGAGCAGCTCCGCGGTCATCTCCTGAATGGCGGCCCGCGTGCGGTCGCGCTGCTGCACCCACCTCTTCCCGCCCAGCTTGTGCAGGTGCGGCGGCGGCGCGTCCCCGTCGATGTCGTCGGAGGAGCGGAACCGCTCGAGCTGGTCGATCTTGTACAGCGGGACGTTGAGCCGGTCGCCGCCGGCGTACTCGATCACCGCGACTTCGACGGTGCTCTCCCGCACGAACAGCTTCTCCATCCCACGGTAGATCCCGACGCCGTGCTCGAGATGCACCACATAGTCCCCGGGCTTGAGCGCGGCCCCGGAATCGAACGCGCTGCCGCCGGAATATTTTCGCGCGCGCCGGATCCGCCGCTCGCGGCTGAAGATCTCGTGGTCGGTGAGCACGCGAAGACCGGGATCGCTGCCGCGGGGCGGAACCACGAATCCCCGGTGCAGCACGCCGATCGCGAGCGCGGCGGGCGAGCGCGGGCCCGGTCCGTCGTCGAGCAGCTCCTCGAGCCGCTCCGCCTGCCCGGCGTTGTCGCACAGGATCACGGTGGGCGTCCCGTCGCGCACCGTGCGGCGGAGCTGCTTGATGTCGCGTGCTATCGCCTCGGGCGCGCGAATCGGGAAGACGATGTCCTCGCCGTCGCTCGCCGCGGTGTGCAGCGCCACCGATCCGAACGAGCCGAGTCTGCCGGTCACCACCTCCGGCCGGTCGTACAGCTCTTCCCTGTCCGGCGCGTCCTCGCCGCGCCGGCGGGCGAGATCGATGTGATGCTGCGCCTCGTCCCACGTGCGCGCCAGCTCGGCGTCGAGCTTCGTCCCCTCCGGGTACACGACGACCGTGTCCGGCGGCCACAGGTCCGCGATGGAGATCCGCTCGAATTCCTCCGTGGCAGTAGTGACCTGACCATCCACGGGGAGCACCAACGCCAGCTCCGCCTCGCGCGTGGAGCGCTGCGAGCCCACGTCGAAGTGGCGCAGCTCCGCGATCTCGTCGCCGAAGAACTCCAGCCGCACCGGCTCGGCCATGCCGAAGCCGTAGATGTCGAGGATTCCTCCGCGCACGCTGAACTGCGCGACGTCGTCCACCATGTCCACGCGCTCGAAGCCGATGGACTCCAGGTGCTGGATCAGCTGCGTCGGACGATGAACGTCGCCTTTCCGGAGCTCGAGCCGGGCGGCGGACAGCGCGCGCGCGAGCCGGGTGCGCTCCATGACCGCGCGCGCCGTGGTGAGGAGCACACGGATCCCGCCGCGCGCCATGCGCTCCAGCGTCTCGACGCGCTCGCCCGCGACTTCAGCGTGCGGCTCCGCTTCGCCGAATGCCTCGCGCGGCGGATAGAACGCCACCGATTCACCGTCGGCGACCGCGCCCATGTCCGCGAGCCAGCGCTCGGCTTCGGGCACGGCTTCGCAGACAACGACAAATAACCGCCGCTCCAGCCGGCGCGACAGCGCGCTGACCAGGACGGCGTCGCTCGAGCCATGCAGGCCGGCGGCCCGAGCAGTCTTGCCCGGGGGTGGAATGCTGTCGAGAAGGCGGATGAATGACGGGAGCCCTTCGACAGCGGACAGCAAAAGCGGGAGTGGCATTGGGGCAAAGCAAGCTAACTACGCTCCAAGCCATTCGACTGCCGGAATCCAACTTTGGAGTGTGGCAGTTTGGAGTGTGGCAGTTTGGAGTCAGTCCGGCGGAGGTGGCTTGCGGAGGACCTTCGCCCTAGGCCCGCAAACCATGCGGCGTATCTCGATCGTCTCCTGCGTGAGAGCCGTGCACTCTCTCCGGCTAAGAACTCCATATTCCTGCGCCAGTTCGAGTTGGCCTTCAAGCTCCTTCGATGACTTGATGCTGCTATCCAGGAACTTGGCAAAGTCTTTTGGTGTTCGCGTGCCGCACCCCTCAATGATGTTGAAGAGGACTGATTCCGCCGCCCGGGTCGTTTGCGACTGAAGAGCCGCATAGCCGGTTCGCGGAAACGCTCGCGTCGCCCGCCGAACAACAAGACAGTGTGCTTGCGCCCTGGCCCACACATCCAGCTTCCGGTGATCCTGCATCCCGCAAGAAGCCACGAATCAGCCCACCACACACCATCCAGCCACGACTCGGCCAATCGAATCCCTGCATCGTTACTCCCCACTGCCTCACTCCCCACTGCCACACTCCAAACTTGGATTCCGGTGAGGCCCGGCTCGGACCCTATATTTCGGTCTCTCCCTGCCAAATCCCCGCAAATCAGCCCGTGGCCGACACGATCCAGCTCGACCATATCCGTAACTTCTGCATTGTCGCCCACATCGATCACGGGAAATCCACCCTCGCCGACCGGCTGATCGAGGCCACCGGCACGCTCGGCAAGCGCGACATGAAGGCGCAGGTGCTCGACACGCTCGACCTGGAGCGCGAGCGCGGCATCACCATCAAGCTCAACGCCGTGCGCATGCAGTACAAAGCGCGGACCGGCGAGGCGTTCGAGCTGAACCTCATCGACACGCCGGGCCACGTGGACTTCACCTACGAAGTCTCCCGCTCGCTGGCGGCGTGCGAGGGCGCGATCCTGGTCGTGGACGCGTCGCAGGGCGTGCAGGCGCAGACGATCTCGAACCTGTTCCTCGCGCTCGACGCGGGGCTGACGATCGTGCCGGTGCTCAACAAGATCGACCTGCCCGCCGCCGAGCCCGACCGCCGCCGCGCGGAGCTGGCCGAGCTGCTCGGCGTGGATCCGGAAGACGTGCTGCAGGTGAGCGCCAAGGAGGGGATCGGCGTGCCCGAGCTGCTTGAGGAAGTGATCCGGAGAGTTCCGGCGCCGAAGGGCAAGCCCGCCGGTCCGCTGCGCGCGCTGATCTTCGATTCCTATTACGACAAGTATCGCGGCGCGATTCCCAGCATCCGCGTGGTGGACGGCGAGGTAAAGCCGAAAATGCACATCGCCTTCGGCGCCGGCACGGAGACGTACGAGGTCGCGGAAGTCGGCTATTACCAGCTGCGCCAGGTGAAGGCGGACAGGCTCGGGCCCGGCGAGGTCGGCTACGTCGTGGCCAACGTGCGGCACGTGAAGGAGACGCGCGTGGGCGACACCGTGTTCGACGCCGAGCATCCTTCGACGCCGCTCCCCGGCTACAAGGAAGTGCGGTCGATGGTGTTCTCGGGGATGTACCCGACCGACACGCAGCAGTACGAGCAGCTCCGTGACGCGCTCGACAAGCTGCACCTCAACGACGGCTCGCTTTTCTTCGAGCCGGAGACGTCCACCGCGCTCGGCTTCGGCTTCCGCTGCGGCTTCCTCGGCCTGCTGCACATGGAGATCGTCAAGGAGCGGCTCGAGCGCGAGTTCGATCTCGATCTCATCTCCACCGTCCCGAACGTCGAGTATCACGTGTATCGCGGCGACGGGTCGATGCTGCTGCTGGAGAATCCCGCGCTGATGCCGCCGCTCTCGACCGTCGAGCGAATCGAGGAGCCGTACGTCAAGGCGCGCATCGTCGCGCCCGCGGAGTACATCGGCCCGATCATGACGTTGGGCACCGAGCGCCGCGGCATCTACGGTACGATGAGCTACATCGACCACGCGCGGGTCGAGTTCGACTGGGAGTTTCCGCTCGCCGAGATCATTCTCGATTTCTACGACCGGCTGAAGACGATCAGCCGCGGCTACGCCAGCCTCGACTACGACGTGCTGGACTATCGCGCCAGCGATCTGGTGAAGCTCGACATGCTGATCAACGGCGATCCGGTGGACGCGTTTTCCGTGATCATCCACCGCGACAAGGCGTACGAGTGGGGGAAGAAGATCGCGGACAAGCTGAAGGAGCTGATCCCGCAGCAGCTGTTCGAGGTGGTGATCCAGGCGGCGATCGGAACCAAGGTGATCGCCCGCACGCAGGTGAAGGCGCTGCGCAAGAACGTGCTGGCCAAGTGCTACGGCGGCGACATCACCCGCAAGCGCAAGCTCCTGGAGAAGCAGAAGGAAGGAAAGAAGCGCATGAAGCAGGTGGGCTCGGTCGAGATTCCGCAGGAAGCTTTTTTGGCGGTGCTGCAAGTCGATTAGATGACGTTTCTGGTCGTGCAGACGAGCTTCATCGGCGACATGGTGCTGACCACGCCATTGATCGCGGAGCTGGCTCGTCGGGGACCGGTGGACGTGCTCACGACGCCGATCACGGGCCCGCTGCTGGCGAACAATCCCGCCGTGCGCCGCGTGATCCTGTACGACAAGCGCGGCGCGGACCGCGGTCCCGTCGGCCTCTGGCGCGCGGCGCGCTCGACGCGCGAGCTGTTCGACGAGGGCAGCAAGCACCCCGTCGGCTACGACGCCGCGTATCTCGCCCAGGGATCGATCCGGAGCGCGATCGCCGCGCGGCTCGTGGGAGCCGAGGAATACGTCGGCTTCAGCACCTCGGCGGGCCGGGTGCTGTACACCCGGGTCATCCCCTACCGCGAGGACAAGCATCACGCCGAGCGGCTGTGGTCGCTCGCCACGTGGAACGAGCCGAGCGCGGCGCGTCCGCCGAATATCCGGCCCGCGCTGTACCCCGGGGAGAAGGAACGCGAGGCGGTCGACGATCTGCTTGGCCTAGCCTCGTCCAAGTCGACGCCCCGGGGCAGTCACCAGTCACTAGTCACTAGTCACCAGTCACTTGTAGTTCTCGCTCCCGGCAGCACGTGGGCGACCAAGCGCTGGCCGTACTTCGCCGACCTCGCGCGCATTCTCGCGAGCCGCTTTACGGTGGCGATCATCGGGAGCGAAGCGGAGCAGGTCGCTGCCCGCGCGATCCGCAACGAAGCGGCAGTCGAGATCTGCGACGCGACCGGCCGGCTGTCGCTGCTCGGCTCGGCCGAGCTGATCGGCCGCGCCGCGGCGTTGGTCACGAATGATTCCGCGCCGCTCCATCTGGCCTCGGCCATGAACACCCCCACGGTCGCCGTCTTCGGCCCCACGGTCCCCGCCTTCGGCTTCGGTCCGCTCGCCTCGCGCAATGCGGTCGCCGGCCTCGATTCCCTGGCGTGCCGCCCCTGCCACCGCCACGGCCCCCGCCGCTGTCCGCTTGGCCATTGGCGGTGCATGCGCGACCTTTCAGCCGACCATGTCGCCGCCCTCGTGGAGGAACTCGTAGCGTGATCCCGCCAAGCAGTTGCCCTTCGCTGCTAGCTGCTAGCTGCCAGCTGCCTTCATGACCGTCCGCGAGCGCTACATCGTCGGCGTCGATCTCGGCGGCACCAACATCGTCGTCGGCGCCATGCCGGAAGACGGCAGCTCGGAGCTGGCCATGCGGTCGCTCCCCACGCGCGGCGAAGAAGGACCGGCCGCGGTGGTGGACCGGATCGTCGGCATGGTCGAGGATGTCATCGCCGAGGTCATGGCGGATACGGGCGCGGCGCGGGAAGACTTCCTCGGAGTGGGCATCGGCTCTCCCGGGCCACTCGACCGCGAGCGAGGCGTGGTGATCGTCTCGCCCAACCTCGGCTGGAAGGATTTTCCGCTGCGCGACGAGATCGGCTCCCGCGTGAAAATGCTCGCCACGCTCGACAACGACGCCAACTGCGCCACTCTGGGCGAATGGTGGTGCGGCGCGGCGAAAGGTCACCGGAACGTCGTCGGAATGACGATCGGCACGGGCATCGGCGGCGGCCTCATCATCGAGGGCCAGCTGTATCATGGATCGTCGGACGCGGCGGGCGAGATCGGCCACACCACCATCGACTCCAACGGCCGCCTGTGCAAGTGCGGCAACTACGGCTGCGTCGAGGCGTACGCGAGCGGCACCGCGATCGCCATACGCGCGCGGGAAGCGCTGGTGGACGGAGAGGGCTCGACCCTGCTCGCGCTCGCCGGTGGCGACCCCGCCAACATCACCGCGCAGACCGTGTACGAGGCGGCCAAGCAGAACGATCCTATCGCGATCGAGGTCGTGCGCGAGACCGCGCGCATTCTCGGGACGGCTATATCCACGCTGATCAACATCATCAATCCGGACATCGTGGTCATCGCCGGCGGCGTCACGCAGGCGGGTGACCTTCTGTTCGAGCCGCTGCGGAGCGAAGTCCGCCGCCGCGCGTTCAAGACGGCGGTGGACGCGTGCGAGATCGTGCCGGGAATGCTCCCCATCTCCGCGGGCGTCGTGGGCGCCGTCGCGACCTTCAAAGCGCAGACGCTCGGGAAGGTCTAATGGCCCCACGGCGGGTCGGGGTCATCGGCAGCTTCGTGTGGGACGAGATTCACGGCCGGGATCCGCGCGACACGCCGGTGCAGGAGTGGGGCGGGATCACCTACGCGCTGAGCGCGCTCGACGCCGCGCTGCCGAGCGACTGGGAAGTGGTCCCGCTGGTGAAGGTCGGCTACGACATGGCCGCGCACGCCCGCGAGTTCCTCTCCCGCCTCCGGCGAATCGCGCCGGACGCGGCGCCGATCGAGGTCCCGCACCCGAACAACCGCGTAGTTCTCCGGTACACCAGCGCCGAGCAGAGGTGCGAGCAGCTCACTGGCGGAGTGCCCAGTTGGCACTGGCTCGGGCTCAAGCCACTGCTCAAGGACCTGGACGCGCTGTACATCAATCTCATCAGCGGCTTCGAGCTCGACCTGGAGACGGCGCAGCTCATCCGGCAGAACTTTTCCGGCCCGATCTACTGCGACCTGCACTCGCTGCTGCTCGCCACCGGCCCGGACGGAATGCGCGCTCCGCAGCCGCTGCCCAACGCCGCCGCGTGGTACGGCTGCTTCGACATCCTACAGGTGAACGAGCAGGAGGCCGCGCTGCTCGCTCCCGATCCGATGACGCTGGCGGCGACGGCGTTTTCCGCCGGCGTGCAGTTCCTGGCGCTGACAGCGGGGAGCCGCGGCGTCATTTACTTCGCGGCGCCGGGGTTCGAGCGACTCTCCGATCTCACAAAGCTTCGCGCCACGATGGTTCCCCACACCGGACCGATTCGCACCGCGAAAATTTCCGCAACGGCGAGCAGAGAAAAAAATGGCGATCCTACGGGGTGCGGTGACGTGTGGGGAGCGACATATTACTCTCGACTTCTCGCGGGCGAGAGTTTCATCGAAGCGATCGAGAGAGCGATGGTTGCGGCGGCGCGAAATGTCGATCACAAGGGCGCGACGGGCCTTGCGAATCATTTGAGGGGGGAACTCAGCGTCCGGTGACAACTCTGATCAATGTCCCACCCACACTGGATGACAAGACTTTTGAGCAGGTCCTCGATCAGCTGGCCCCTCTCCCCGCCGACGAAAAGATCATCGTCGACGCCCGCCACACGCGCTGGGCGTCCCCGTACGGACTCACGGCATTGCTGACGCTGGCCCAGTCACGGCCGGACCGGCCCGGGTTCTATCCGCCCGAATCGGAGACGACCGGCTCGTACTGGGCCCGCACGGACTTCTACAAGCACGCGGAAGAGCTGTACGATTTCCACGGCAAGGCGCAGCGCTCCCCGCCGCACCGCGAGTCCGACGTTTTGCTCGAGATCACGCCGATCGTCCAGAGTGCAGACGTGCACAACGTCGTGGAGAGGATCCAGCAGAAGGCACAGGAGATTCTCATGGGCAAGCTGAACCTCGATTCCAGCTCGACCATGCGCTTCACCATGGCGCTCTCGGAGGCGTGCCAGAACATCATCGAGCACGCCGGCTGCGGCGGCTGGGTGGCGGTGCAAACGTACAAGTGGCAGCAGCGGCTGAACGGGCGGCGCGTCGTGGTAATCGCCGTGTGCGACGCCGGAGTGGGCTTCCGCCAGTCGCTGGAGAGCTCGCCGGCCCGGCGCCTGCGCGACCGGTGGAACGACGCGATCGCGCTCGAGGACGCGGTGCTCAACGGCGTGAGCCGCTTCCCCGACAAGGGACGCGGCCAGGGCTTCGCCGGCATGCGGAAGTTCGTCAGCCACTGGGACGGCAAGCTCTCGGTGCGGAGCGGCACCGCGCGGATCGTCGCGAGCGTCCCCGACTGGGACCCGGACGAGACCGCGCGCGCGGAAGGACTCTCCCCCTTCCCCGGCGCGCAGCTGCAGATCACGATCCCGCAGAGGGTGGCGTAGCGTGGTCAACCACATCGACCTCAGCTCCGTGCTCAAGCGCAGCGTCTGCGCGCTGTACTCGAACCTGGTGACGCGCCCCACGGGCGCCGCCGTCCGCACCGAGATCGAGCTCCAGCTCGGCCAGCTCGGTCCGCAGGCCCTCACCATCATCGACTTCTCCCACGTCGGCGCGCTCGACTTCTCCTGCGCCGACGAGATAGTCGCGAAGCTGCTGCTCTCGAGCATCGCGAACCCCGAGCGGCAGGACGTGTATTTCGTATTCAGGGGAATGACCGACTCTCACCTGGATGCCATCGAGACCGTGCTCGAGCGGCACGGACTGGCGCTGGTCTACGACCGGGGCGCGGACGGCGTGCGCCTGTTCGGCGACATCGATCCCGCGGGGCGCGAAGCGTGGGAAGCCGTATTCAACTCGGGCGGTGGGCCGGCCGACGAGATCGCCGCCACCGTCGGCATCTCCTGCGAGGAAGCGAGCGCGCTGCTCGAGGACCTGCGCCGCCGCCGGCTGCTGATGCGAACCGAGGCGGGCTACGTGGCGGTGCGCCCGGTTTCCTGATGCTGGGACGACTCGTTGCCCATATCCCGAAGATGCGCACGGTGGAGGGCGACCTGCGCGTGGTCCGCTACATCGCCTCGCGGCGTGGCGACGCCGAGCGCGGTCCGAAGATCTGGCTCCGCGGCCCGGACGCGCTGCAGCGGCTAGTCGTGCCGGGGGAGCTGGCGTGGGTGTTCGGCCCGCGGCGGCACGAGCTCGCCGAAGTCGCCATAGACGACAGCCTCGCGGAGGGCGACGCCATTGTGCGCGACCTCGCGGGGCTGTCCGTCTCCGAGTATGTCCGCGTCTCGAAACCCGACCTGGACACCCGCTTCAACCGGAGCCGGGGCTGACCGGACCGGAGCTGGACCGCCCCCGCGGCCTCGCGACGCTGGCCATCCACGGCGACACCAAGCGGCGTGAGCCGGACTCGCCCGTGGGCGAACCGCTCGTGCAGTCCGTCAACTACGTGCAGGACTTCGGCACGGAGTCGCTCAAGTACGGGCGCTACGGCAACACGCCGAACATCCAGTCGCTCGAGCGCACGCTGGCGCTGCTCGACGGCGCGGAAGCCGCGGTGGTCACGTCCAGCGGGATGGGCGCCACGGCCTGCGCGATGCTGGCGCTGCTGCGGCCCGGCGATCACCTGCTCGCGAGCGCATGGATCTACGGCGGCACGCATCATCTCTTCACCAGCGAGCTGCGCGCGCTGGGGATCGAGGTCACGCTGGTGGATCCGTCCGACCCGCGCGTCTGGCGGAAGGAAGCGCGGACGGAGACGCGCGCCATCTTTCTCGAGACGCCCGTCAATCCAACGTGCCGCGTCATCGACCTCGCGCCAATCTGCAGCTACACCAACGCGCAGGGGATCGCGCTGGTGATCGATTCGACGTTCGCGAGCCCGATCAACTTCCGGCCGCTCGAGCACGGCGCCGACGTGGTCATTCATTCGACCACCAAGTACCTCAACGGCCACCACGACGTGCTCGGCGGCGTCGTGCTGGGCTCCGCGTCGTTCGTCGACGAGGTTCGCGACAAGGTCAAGTACTGGGGCCAGGCGCCGGACCCGTTCGCGTGCTGGCTGCTCTCGCGCGGCCTCAAGACGCTGGGAGTCCGCGTACGGCAGCAGAACGCGAGCGCGCTGCAAATCGCGCGCTGGGCCGAGACGCAGCGCGCGATCTCGGCGGTGCACCATCCCGGCCTCGAGTCGCACCCGGATCACGAGGTCGCGCGCGCGACGCTGTCGGGATTCGGCGGAATGCTCGCGATCGAGCTGGCCGGCGGCGCGCCCGCGGCGGACGCGTTTCTCCGCAAGCTCAAGCTGTTCACCCACGCGGCCAGCCTCGGCGGCGTCGATTCGCTGGTCATCGAGCCGCGCTTCTCGTCGCACGCGCGCATGACGCCCGAAGAGCGCGCCGCGATGGGGATCCCGGACGGCTTCGTGCGGCTGAGCATCGGCGTCGAGGACGTCGAGGACCTGATCACGGATCTCGCTCAGGCGCTTCCCTGAATGATCAGGTTTCAGGGCGTCGGCAAGGAATACCCACGCACCGGCATCGCGCTCAGCCACATCACCTTCCACCTGCGGAAGGGGGAGTTCGCGTTTCTCACCGGTCCCAGCGGCTCGGGCAAGTCCACGATCCTCAAGCTGGCGTACATGGAGGAGAAGCCCAGCCACGGTGACGTGCGGGTGAGCGGCCTGAGCGGGCGGGGAGCGTCGCGCCGCGAGGTAGCCAAGCTGCGCCGCAAGCTCGGGATAGTGTTCCAGGACTTCCGCTTGCTGGAGGATCGCAACGCCGAAGCGAACGTCGCGTTCGCGCTGGAGGTCACCGACACGCCGAAAGCCGCCATCCAGCCGCGGGTGCACCGCGCGCTGGCGCAGGTGGGACTGGCGTCGAAGGCCACGTCGTTTCCGCGCGAGCTGTCCGGCGGCGAGCAGCAGCGCGTCGCGATCGCGCGCGCGCTCGTCAACGATCCGTTCGTGCTGATCGCCGACGAGCCGACGGGAAATCTGGACGACCGCGCGACGCGCGGAATCTTTCAGCTGCTGCGCGACATCAACTCGACGGGCACCGCCGTGCTGATGGCGACGCACGACCTCGACCTGGTGCGGCGCGCCGACTACCGCGTGATCGAGCTGAATCACGGCCGCATAGTGTACGACTCGGCCGAGCCGCCGCCGACCGAAGCGGCCGGAGGCGCGCCGTGAGGCTCGCGACGCGCGAGGCGTTCACCGGCTTCCGGAAGTCGCCGCTGCTGAGCGTGCTCGGCATCGTCACGATCGCCTTCTCGCTGTTCGCCTTCGGGTTGTTCGCGCTGGTGGCGCTGAACATTCGCAACGCGCTGCAGGCCGTCGAGGAGCGCGTCGAGATCCGCGCGTTTGTCGCTGACGGGACGTCGCCGGAAGCCATCGCGACCGCGATGGGCGACATCGGCTCGTTTCCGGAGGTGCAGCAGGTCACCTACGTGTCGCCGGATGACGCGCTGGTGCGCGCCAAGGAGGAGATGCGCGAGTTCAGCGACGTGTTCGAGAGCGGGTTCCTGCCGGGATCGATGGACATCCGCCTGCGCCCCGGCTTCAGGGACCCGGCAACGGTGAAGGCCGTGGCCGACCGCGCCGGCACGTACCAGTTCGTCGACGACGTCCGCTACGGGCAGGAGTGGGTCGAGAAGCTGTACCGGCTGCGCACGCTGGCGACGTTCGCGGGACTCGCGCTCGGCGCGGCGTTCGCGCTCGTGGCCGTGATCATCATCGGCGCGACGATACGCACGGCCGTGCTCGCGCGCAGTCGCGAGATCGCGATCATGCGGCTCGTCGGCGCCACCGACGGATTCGTGCGCATGCCCTTCCTCATCGACGGGTTCGTGAAGGGAGTGCTCGGCGGGCTGCTGGCGCTCGGCATGACGTGGTTCGCCGCCCAGACGATCACCCGCCACATGATTCAGACGGAGTTCTTCGACGCGCGGGTCGCGGCGCTGGGAGTGATCGCGGGCGCACTGATCGGCCTGCTGGGCAGCCTCTTCTCGGTAGGCCGGCACCTCAAAGAAGTATGAGGCGCTGTTGGCTGTTGGCTGTTGGCTGTTGGCTTTCCGTTGGCGCGGTAACGGCGGTCCACGCCCAACAACAGCCGCAAACGACCGACGCGCGGCTCAGAGCGCAGCGCGACGAGCTGGAGCGGGTACGCCGCGAGCGGGAAGAGCTGCAGCGCCGGATAGCGGGGCTCCAGCGCACGGCGCACAACCTGACCGACGAAGTGCAGCTCCTCACCCGGCAGCGCGAGGCGACCAGGCGTGTCGTGCAGTCGCTCGACCGGCAGCTCGTCGCGATCACCGAGGAGGTCCAGACTACCACGACCAATCTCGTGCGGGCCGAGGACGAGGCGGCGATCAAGCACGCCATCCTCCGCAAGCGCGTGGCGGACATCTACAAGCGTGGCCCGCTGTTCACGGCGGAAGTCCTGCTTTCCGCGCAGTCGTTCGGCGACCTGATCGCCCGCTACAAGTACCTGCACCTCCTGGCGCAGCGCGACCGCGCGCTGGTGCGGCGCGTGGACGACTTGCAGCGGCGGATCAGGGAGAACCGCGGGCAGCTGGTGCGGCTCCAGGGCGACGTGCGCCAGAACATGCAGGACAAGGCCGACGAGGAGCGGCGGATCGCCGGGCTGCAGGAGCGCGAGCGCCAGGCGCTGCGGAACGTGCAGGCGGACACGCGCCGCACCAGGCAGCGACTCGCCGAGCTGGAGCGGACCGCGCGCCGCCTGACGAGCGTCATCGAGAACTTCGAGGCGGCGCGCCGGACGGAAGCGGCGCGGCGCGGAGCTACGCGCGCGCCCAGCACCATCCGCACCGCCGATCTCGGCCAGCTGGACTGGCCGGTCGATGGCAACATCCTGTACAACTTCGGCCGCGTCGTAAACCCGAACAACACGACCACGCGCTGGAACGGGATCGGCATCGCGGCGGCCGACGGCACGCCGGTGAAGTCGGTGTCGTCCGGAACGGTCGCGCTCGCGGAAGTCATGGGAACTTACGGCAACACGGTGATCATCGAGCATGGCGGGGGTGACTACTCCGTGTACGGCTCGCTCCGCAGCCTGAGCGTGCGGAAGGGAGCGCGCGTCACCAAGGGACAGGTTCTCGGGACGGTCGGTGCCACCGATCCGACCTTTCCTCCCCATCTCCACTTCGAGATCCGCCGCGGCGGCCCGGCGGTGAATCCGCTGACGTGGCTGCGTGGCCGCCAGTAAGCCGGCGCCTCTCGGCGCGCACGGAAGCGCTCGGACTGAATTGAGGAGTTTATAGAGTGATTAGTGATTGGTGATTAGTGGTTGGTAACTGCGATGTTGCCGTTACTAATCACGAATCACCAATCACGAATCACCCCTCACAGGACGTGCCGCACGTCCTCCGCGATCTCTTCCGGTCGCAATCCCGGGGGAAAGACGAACCGGATTCGCCCCCGGGGATCGACCAGATAAACCCGGCTCGGGTGAGCCATCGCCGTGTGGCCTGACGACAGCGTCCCCTCCGCTGTAGCGGTCACGCCGAACGCCGTTGCGACCGAAGCGACCTGCTCGGGAGTGCCGGTCAACCCCACGAAAGCCGTGTCGAACTTGGCCAGGTACCGTTCCACCACCTCGGGCGTGTCGGTTTCCGGATCGATCGTGACGAACACGAAGTTCACGAACAGCGCCGCGCTGCCCAGTGCCGCCTTGACCCGCTGCCAATCGGCCAGCGTCGTGGGACAGATGTCCGGACAGTTGGTGTAGCCGAAGAAGACGAGCGAGGCCCTTCCCCGCTCGGCGCCGATCGAGAAGCGCGAGCTGTCGTCGCGCACGAGCGGCTCGATGGGCGCGGTCACCATGGGGTTGAGCGGAATGCCGTAGAACTTGTACTCGTCGCGGCAGCCACTCAGGAGAAGCAGACACGAGGCGGCTCCAACGGCTCGGGCGAACTGGCGCAGCAGGCGTCGACTCATGTGTGTCCTCCGAGATCACACCTGGTAGATCGTGAAATCTAGGCCGTGGCGCGCGAGGGAACGCGGCTCTGGATCGGGAGTCGAACAAATTCCTCGCTGCCGGGGTTTAATTGGTGTGGGAGTTGCAGCGCCCCGGTTGTTTCCCGGGCTTTGAATCCTGAACGACCGCGTCCCACTGCTGCCGTTGGTATTTTTCCGCGGACATGAGCCTTATCGCACTCCGTCGCCGAACGCTCACCATCCTTGTCGCCGCCGTCCAGCTTGCGCTGCCGGTGGCGTTGAGCGTTGCGCACGCGACGGCGAGCAGCGGGCTCGGGGCACCGGCCCATGTCGAGGAGACATCCGGGAGCCAGTGCAGCACCGCCCACGTCGACGAGTGCATCGTCTGCCGTCACCTGTTGACGAGCGCGACGAAGAGCCCGGCCCCGCCGTCGATCGCCGCCCGCTCGGCTGTCGCGCAGCCCGGAGCGGCCAGCACGCTCGCCGCCCGCTCGCTCTCCCCCCACGCATTCCAATCGCGCGCACCCCCTGACCTGAGCGCTTGACGTACGCCGGAGCACTTCGCTCCCGGCGAAAGCTCAGTTCAGGAGACCCATAAATGCGCTTGTTGGCAACAACTACGAATCTCTCCGTCGCCGCGATGCTGTGCGCGGCTCAGCTCACTGCCCAGCAGACTCCCGACACCACTGCCACCACGCCGGATACCGTGCAGCAGCCGTCAGCGACCGCTCGCGCTCCGACGTACATGAACATCGGCCTCACCGCCCTGGTGGACGCCGGCTGGTCCACGGAGCGGGATGTCCCGTCGCTACAGCTCGGTGACCACGATCCGCGCGTCCGCGGGTTCACGATCCCCAACACCGAGCTGACGCTGGACGCTGCGGTCGACCCGTACTTCAAAGGCTTCAGCAATATCGTCTTCAAGCTCGACGAAGGTGGTGAAACCGGCGTCGAGCTGGAGGAGGCCTATTTGCTCACAACGTCACTGCCCGCGAATTTGCAGCTGAAGCTCGGCCAGTTTTTCACGGAGTTCGGCCGGCAGAATCCGCAGCATCCGCATTCCTGGGCCTTCGTCGATCAGCCGCTCGTGCTCAACCGGATGTTCGGACCGGAGGGACTTCGCAGCCAGGGCATGAGACTCTCGTGGCTCGCGCCGACGCCGTTCTATACCGAGGCGATGCTCGGCGTCATGAACAGCGTCGGTGGAACGACTTTCAGCTTCCAGTCCGACGAATCCTCGGAGATTCACGGGGGCGTAGTACCCGAGCCGGCGGTAGAGTCGCTGGGGGACATGCTGCTCGTGCCGCGCATCGCCAGCTCGTTCGAGCTGACCGGGACCCAGACCGTGCTGCTCGGGGTATCGGCAGCGCTGGGGCCGAACAATAGCGGGCCGGCCGCCAGGACCAGGATCTTCGGCGTCGACGCGTACTACAAATGGAAGCCCTCCGCGGCGCAGCAGGGTTTTCCTTTCGTGTCGCTCCAGGTGGAAGGGCTCGCCCGCCGGTACGAAGCGGCCGAGCGGGAGGCGGCGGAAGACGCGTCGATCCTCTTGCCGAACGAGACACTGCGCGACCGCGGCTGGTACGGCCAGCTGTTGTACGGCATTCGGCCGAGGATCGTCGCCGGCCTTCGCGCCGATGTCGTATCGAGTGACGAGGCCTCGTTCGCCTCCGAGCTGCGCAGCGATCGATTCCGGCTTTCGCCCAACGTGACCTGGTATCCGACAGAGTTCTCGAAGATCCGCCTGCAGTACAACTACGATGACAGAAAGAGCGTGGGGACCGATCACTCGGTCTGGATGCAGTTCGAGTTCCTGCTCGGCGCCCATGCTTCTCACAAATTCTAGAGGTCCATCATGCACAAGCTCACTGCAATCAAGCTCGCGACAGTCGCGCTGATCGCGCTTGCCGGAACGGCGGCCTCGTCCGCCGCCAGGCTCAGGGTCGTCGCTACGACGCCCGATCTCGCGGCGCTCGCGCGGGAGATCGGCGGCAGCGCGGTCGAGGTGACCGCGCTGGCGAAGCCGACCGAAGATCCGCACTTCGTCGACGCCAAGCCAAGCCACATCGTGACGATCAACCGTGCCGATGTCCTGATCGAAGGCGGCGCCGAGCTGGAGCTGGGATGGCTGCCGCCTCTGCTGGAGAGCGCGCGTAACAGCAAGGTCGCAACGGGCGCCCGCGGGAGGATCGTCGCTTCACAGGGCATAAGGATGCGCGAGATCCCGGTTTCGTTCGACCGGTCGCGCGGCGACGTTCACTCGCTGGGCAATCCGCATTTCCTGATCGATCCCGTGAACGCGAAGATCGTCGCCGGACGCATGGCCGCTCAATTCGCGCAGGTGGACCCTGCGTCAGCGGCGCTGTACCGGGCGAACCTCGCGAGCTTCAACGCGCGAGTCGACGCGAAGCTGCGCCAGTGGGAAGGACAGCTCGCGCCATTCAGGGGCGCGAAGATCGTGACCTATCACAAGGACTTCGTGTACTTCGCAAGTCGGTTCGGCCTGGAGGTCCTCGAGACGCTGGAGCCAAAGCCCGGCATCGCGCCGTCCCCCGCGCATCTCGCGAGAGTCATCGGCGCAATGAAGGCCGTCAACGCTCGCGTGATACTCGTGCAACCGTACCAGAATCGGAGAACCGCCGAGACGGTCGCGCGCCAGACCGGGGCGCGCGTACTGGACATCCCGCAGCAGCCGGGCGCGCGCAGGAACACCACGACGTACTTCGACATGATGGACTACATGGTCACCACGCTCGCGACGGCCCTGCGGGGAGGCTGACCGTGAACGCCCAAATCGCGTGGGAAGTCATGAAGTGGCCGCTGGCGGCATGCCTCCTGCTGCCCCCGTTGCTCGCATATCTCGGACTGCACGTGGTCAAGCGGGAGGTCATTTTCGTCGATCTCGCGCTCGCGCAGGTTGCCACGCTGGGCACCTGCGTGGCGCTGCTCATGGGCTATCACTTCGACGACCGCGTCACCTTCTGGATTTCGCTCGGCGTGACGTTCGTGGGCGCGGCCTTCTTCAGCTGGTCACGTAGTATCCGCAAGAGTGATGTTCCGCAGGAGGCGATCATAGGCATCACTTTCGTCGTCGCCGCCGCGGGCGTGATTCTCCTCCTCAGTCGCGTGGCCGGAGGAAAGGAGGAGCTCGAGCATCTGTTGACCGGCGACATCCTGAACGTCACGAAGGGCGAAGTGGGGCAGCGGGCAGTCCTCTTCGCCGCGCTGGGCGCTTTCTACGGAGCGTTCCATCGCAAGTTCGCGCTCATCTCATCCGATCCGGCGCGGGCCTTCACGCAGGGCATGCGCGTCCGGCTGTGGGATTTCCTGTTTTATTCCGCGTTCGCGATAGTCGTCGTGAGCTTCGTGCGGGTCGCCGGCGTGCTGCTGACGTTCGCGTACCTGATCGTGCCCGCGGTGTGCGGCGTGATGCTCGCGCGGCGATGGATCCATCAGCTCGTGGTCGGATGGGCCACAGCCGCTGTCGCGAGTCTGCTCGGGCTCTGGGCGTCGTACCAGATGGATCTGCCGACGGGGGCGGCGATCGTGGGCACCTGCGGCTTACTGCTGGTCGTCGTCGCGGTCGCCGCGACGCTGCGGCCGCGAGCGCCTGCGTGAGCTGACGCCGGCATCCGTTCTGCCCCGCTCGACACGCCCGGGACCGGGACCTGCTGCCGCTCCGTTCCACGCGGGGCGCGCGCCCGATAGATTCGCAGGATGAAGCGCAAAGACGCTCTCGACTACCACTCCTCCGGACGGCCCGGCAAGATCGCCGTCGTCCCCACCAAGGCCCTCAACAATCAGCGCGACCTCGCGCTCGCATACACGCCCGGCGTGGCCGAGCCGTGCCTCGATATCGCAAAGAATCCCGAGGACGTTTACAAGTACACGGCCAAGGGAAACCTCGTAGCCGTCGTGAGCAACGGAACGGCGGTGCTCGGCCTCGGCAACATCGGCGCGGCGGCGAGCAAACCGGTGATGGAAGGAAAGGGGAATCTGTTCAAGCAGTTCGCGGATCTCGACGTGTTCGACCTCGAGATCGGCTCGGAAGATCCCGACGACGTGATCCGGTTCTGCCAGCTGCTCGAGCCCACGGTGGGCGGGATCAACCTCGAGGACATCCGCGCGCCGGACTGCTTTCACATCGAGGAGACGCTCCGCAAGACGCTCAAGATCCCCGTCTTCCACGACGATCAGCACGGCACCGCGATCATCACCGGCGCGGCGCTGCTCAACGCGCTGGAGATCGCCGACAAGCGGATCGAATCAGTGCGGGTCGTGTTCTCCGGCGCCGGCTCGGCGGCGATCGCGACGGCGGAGCACTACGTGCGGCTCGGCGTCCAGCGCGAGAACATCCTGCTGTGCGACAGCCACGGGGTGGTGCACGACGGGCGCACGGACCTCGATCCGTACAAGTCGCGATTCGCGGTCAAGACCAAGTTGCGGAACATCACGGAGGCGCTGCAGGGAGCCGACGTCTTCGTCGGGCTCTCGATCGGCGGCGCCGTGACGGGCGACATGATCGCGGGCATGGCGGAGCGTCCCATCATCTTCGCGCTGGCCAACCCGGTGCCGGAGATCCTGCCGGACGAAGTCGCCGCTGTCCGGTCCGACGCCATCGTGGCGACCGGGCGGAGCGATTACCCGAACCAGGTCAACAATGTCCTCGGCTTCCCGTCCATCTTCCGCGGGGCGCTCGACTCGCGCGCGACGGAAGTGAACGAAGCGATGAAGATGGCCGCGACGCGTGCGCTCGCCGCGCTCGCCAGGGAGAATGTGCCGGAGAGCGTGTCTCGGCTGTATGGGCTCCGCTCGGTCAAGTTCGGCCGCGAATACCTGATCCCCTTCCCCTTCGATCCCCGCGTGCTGCTGTGGGTCGCGCCGGCGGTCGCGTGGGCCGCGGTCGCGAGCGGAGTCGCCAAGGAATTCATCGACCTCGACGACTACCGCCACCAGCTCGAGGCGAGGCTCGGCCGCGCGCACGGGCTGATGCGCGGCATCATGATGCGCGCGATCCAGGACCCGAAGCGGATCGTATTCCCCGAGGGAGAGGAGCCGAAGATCATTCGCGCGGCCCGGCTCCTCGCGGACGAAGGGATCGCCTATCCGATCCTGCTCGGCAACCGCGAGGCGATCGAGGCGTCCGCGGCGGCGAGCGCCACCTCGCTCACCGAGATCGTCATCGAGGATCCGGCCACGTCGCCGCGACGCGAGCAGTACGCGCATTACCTGTGGCAGCGGCGGCAGCGCAAGGGACTGAGCCACGCCGAGTCGCTGCAGCGGCTGTTCAACGGCAATTATTTCGGGTCGGTGATGGTCGCGCTGGGCGACGCGGACGCGCTGGTCTCGGGCGTCAACATGCACTACCCCGAGACGATCCGTCCCGCGCTCGAGGTGATCGGTGCGCACCCCAAGGCCGGCGTCGTCAGCGGGCTGTACATGCTTGTCTTCGACAAACACGTTATTTTCTGCGGGGACACCACGGTCAACATCGACCCGTCGGCCGAGCAGCTCGCGGAGATCGCGTTTTCGGCGGGCAGGATCGTGCAGACGTTCGGAATCACGCCGCGAATAGCGCTGCTGTCGTTCTCGAACTTCGGATCCGTTCGCCACCCGGAAGCGGAGAAGATGGCCAGGGCCGTGGCGCTGCTGCGCGAGCGCGACCCCTCGCTGATGGTGGACGGCGAGATGCAGGCGGACACCGCGCTGGACGAGGCGACTCTCGCGAGCTCGTATCCGTTCAGCACGTTGAAGGAACGCGCGAACGTTCTGATATTCCCGAACCTCAGCGCGGGCAACATCGCGTACAAGCTGCTCAATCACCTTGGTGGCGCCACGGCGATCGGCCCGATCCTGGTCGGGATGAATCGTCCGGTGCACGTGCTGGAGCAGGGCGCGGACGTGCAGGAGATCATCAACATGTCGGCCGTGGCCGTGATCGACGCGCAGGAGCGCACCGGCCCGGACAGATCGAGTCGAACCGATACCGAAGAGGCGGCGGGCGCGCTGGCCTGACGCTGGAGAGCTAGAGAGAATGCCGACCGATACAAAGCCAAAAGCGGCCGGGACGATTCGCGAGCGGGGGCAGAGTCTATCCGGGCAGGGGCTGCACCCGTCCGGGGAGGTCCACCGGAATCTGGTGGGGCCGGAGCTGATGGCCGCGGCCGCGCGTCGCGGCGAGGGCGAGTTCGCGGAAATGGGCCCGTTCGTGGCCAACACCGCGCCGCACACCGGGCGCTCGCCGAACGACAAGTTCGTCGTGCGCGATCCGGTTTCCGAGCAGGACGTGGACTGGGGCAAGGTCAACCAGCCGATCTCGCCGCAGCACTTCACCGCCCTGCTGGCCGACGTGCGCAAGCATCTCGACGCCGCGCCCGAGCTGTTCGTCGAGGACCTGCATTGCGGCGCCGACCCCGCGTACCAACTCTCGGTAAGGTACGTGTCGCCGAACGCGTGGCACATGGCGTTCGTCCGCAACATGTTCATCCGGCCCGAGCCGAGCGCGCTGGCGACGTTCGACCCGAGCTTCACGGTGCTGCACGCACCGGACTTCGAGGCCACGCCGGCGAAGCACGGCACGCGCACCGTGACTTTCATCGTGCTCAACCTCAGCGACCGGATGATCCTGATCGGCGGGACGCGCTACGCGGGCGAGCTCAAGAAGTCGATGTTCGCGGTGATGAACTACATGCTCCCCAAGCAGGGCGTGCTGTCGATGCACTGCTCCGCGAATTCGGGCGATGGCGGCGACACCGCGCTGTTCTTTGGCCTGTCGGGCACGGGGAAGACGACGCTATCGGCGGATCCCGAGCGGCATCTCATCGGCGACGACGAGCACGGCTGGTCGGGCGACGGCGTGTTCAACTTCGAGGGCGGCTGCTACGCCAAGGTGATCAACCTCTCGCCGGAGGGCGAGCCCGACATTTATCGGACGACGCAGATGTTCGGCACGATCCTCGAGAACGTGGTGCTCGACCCCATCACGAAGCGGGTGAAGTTCGAGGACAAGTCCATCACCGAGAACACGCGCGCGTCGTATCCGCTGCACTACATCCCGAAGTCGGTGCCGAACGGGCGCGGCGGGCATCCGACGAACGTGATCTTCCTCACGGCGGACGCGTTCGGCGTGCTGCCGCCGATCTCGCTGCTGACTCCCGAGCAGGCGATGTACTACTTCCTCTCGGGCTACACCGCGAAGGTCGCCGGCACCGAGCGGGGCGTGACCGAGCCGCAGGCGACGTTCAGCGCGTGCTTCGGCGCCGTGTTCCTGGTGTGGCACCCGACGAAGTACGCCACCATGCTGGGCGAGCTATTGCGGAAGCACGGGTCGAAGGTGTGGCTGGTGAACACGGGCTGGAGCGGCGGCGCGTTCGGCGTGGGTCACCGCATGAAGCTGCAGCATACGCGCGACATCATCCACGCTGCGTTGCAGGGCAAGCTCGCCAACGTGTCGTTCGACGCGGACCCGATCTTCGGGCTGCGGATCCCCGCGGAAGTGCCGGGTGTGCCGCGCGAGGTGCTGCACCCGCGCGAGACCTGGTCCGACGGCGCGGCGTACGACGAGCAGGCGAAGAAGCTGGCGGGGATGTTCCGTGAAAACTTCGACAAGTTCGACGGCGTGAGCGATGAGATTCGAAAGGCGGGGCCCCGACAGGCCAGCGAGGCTCACGTGCAGGAGAAGGCGGGGCCGCCAGAGGGGTGACTTTCGCGCGCGGGGGGGGTTAGCCGCCGCCAAGTCACCGCCGACAACTTCTAACGAGCTTCGTAGTGAGATCGAACCCCTTTCTGAGCAAGCGACTGCGCAATTGGATGCTTCGAGGCCTCCGCGGCTCTAGCATCGGCATCGAAGACGTCTCACTGACCCACCCTCGACTGGAAGTCGAGGGGTTCCCCTGACGAGGACGAAATAATTCGCCGACTTGAAGTCGGCGGTACGAAGTTCAGACATCTTGTGCAGCCCTCTAACTGCAACTGCCGGCTCATGGTCGCTACGCTCCCATCTCGCCAATCTTTTCTTCACCTAAAGGCGAGGGGTTTCAACCATCCCCGATGGGGACACTAATTGGTGAGGGTCCGTTCACACTCGACGACATCACTCGCTTTCTGCGTCGCAAGCGCATTATCCGGCCGGCGTGAGCCATTGGGAGCGCTCGAGTGGCCGGGTACCACTCCTACGACCGCACCTACCGCCGCAACTCCGGCCTTCGCATCTTTACCGCCCAGCCGGAGGTTGACTCGGACCTGATTCTGATTGCCGCGTGTTACGGAGCAGGGACGCTTGCATCGCTGCTGGCCTGGCGGTCCGGGCGCCTCGCGATCGTCGTGGGCCACGGCGCGGCGCTGGCGGGTTCGGTCGTCGGCTTGCACCTCGCGCTTGCCGTTCTCCTTGGCGACGCGGGCACGGCGCTGCACCAGCCGCTTCCTCCCCTCTTTCCGTTCGCCCGAATGTCCCTCCGGGTGGATGGG
>JANLGX010000225.1 GCA_024654005.1 Gemmatimonadaceae bacterium
CGTCCCGCTCCGCCCGGTCACGCCGCCACGACTCAGCGAGCAGCCACACGCAGCCAACCAGCACACCCGCGACAAGCGCCACATCGACGCCGTTGAACGCGGCGGTCACAGGATCGGCTCCGACGACCCATCAACCCGGCCACACACACCGCAATACCCATCCGAATCCAAATCCCCGCCACACCCCTCACACAACGGGGCCTCCACCGGGACGTCGTCCACTGGTAGTTCGTGGTCGCGTTCGACCGTGCGGAAATCCTGCTCCGAGAACTCCACTAGGCCGCCTTCTGCGCCTTCGATGACGTGAGGAAGAAATGCAGACAATCGACCAGCGTGAAGTACGCCGGGGTACCGTCCGCACGGCCGAGATCCTGGCGGGCCGACTCAATCAGCGTGTCGAGCAGATCGGCGCCGTCCTCCGCGTCGTCGGGGACGCTGATCACCCACCGCTTCCGCTTGCGCGGCGCCTCACGCGGCCCCTGTGCCTTCGCCGGCCGCTTGCAACGGCTGCACAGCGTCACGTCGCCGGCCGGGTACATGCGCTCCAGCCACGCCCGAGACTTCTTCGCCGTGCAGTAAGCCAACTCCAGCGGCGTCAAGCTGCACCGGATCGCGCCAGCCACGATCTCCCACCCGGCAAGCCGCGACGTGATCGAACGGTGACAGTCGAGGCAGAGCGGTACAAGGTTCCCCGGCACATCGTCTCCGCGCTGGGAGCGGTTGACCAAATGGTGCATCTCGATCGGCCCCGGCGAACCGCAAGACCGACACGGGCCTGCTTTCGCCAGCATGAGGCTTGCCCACTCGTCACGGTCAGCGACATGGCGGTTCTCCGAGCGAGGATCAGGGGTCACGGTGGTCACTTCGCAGGGCTTCGCATAAGAGCGTCAGCGAGCGCACGACGAACGTTGTCCGACCATGATCTCGGCGCGAATGGCATCGTGCCCGTGTGGTCGTAAAGCGCCTGGGCATCAACTCGCCGCAGTTCAACTATGACCTTCACTGTCGCCACGGGCACCCGTTCCCGTAGAAGCTGCACTGACGCTTCGAACACCACCAGCCAAGCGGCGAAGCACCCGGCCACGGGCCATCAGGCCCATACGTGTTCATGAAGTGGCTGATCGTCTGCGCCGTAACAAGCAGCAGCGAGTCGAACTGGGCGATCTCCTCCGCCGTCCGAGTCGTGACGAGCTCCTGCTGCTGCGGCTTGATCGTCCGAATCGCGATCAGCGTTCCGAAGTCCGCCGCCGGGTCCCCCTCACGCTCCCGCGCCCACAGATACCCGGTCGCCTGCGTGTTCTTGTCGATGTCGGCCTGCGTGTGCGCCTTCTTCGTCGTCTTCATATCCCGCACTTGTGCGCGGTCAGTTTCAACGTCGATCTTCCCGACGAACGGAACACCGACCACCGTCGGCACTTCAAACCAGCGTTGAATCGTTACCGGCTGGATCGTCGGGGCAAGCACCTGATGGAAGCCCGGCAGCGAATCGTTACCGACCATCTGCGTGATGACCTCCGCCTGGAGGGTGGCGGGCTTCGTCTCGTACCAGTCGATGCCACGCTCCTCTTTCTCCTCCTCCACGACCGTGTTGAAGCTGTCCCCGGCCACGTCGCGCATCTCGACGACAGAGATGTCTTCATGCGACTCGATCTTCTGCCGGAAGTTCGTAGACGCGGCCCGGTCGAAAGCACTCCCGAACAGTTGGTCGACGGTGACGGGGCGGCGGTCCTTCTCGACCTTCTCGCGGCGCCACTGCTCGGCGCACTTCCAGAACCCGTCGATCGACGACGGGGACAGCCGCTCAACCGGAAGCTCGAAGGACGGGGCGCCGCCGAGTTCAACCATGAGAGCGTCGAGATCACTCACGCGGCCACCGCCTCCGCTGCTTCCTTCTCCTTCGCTTTCAGCGTGTCGATCACGCCTGACGCGGCCTGCTTCGTCGTACCCGGGTCATCCGCCGCCGTATTGATCGTCGCCGCCTGCGTTTCAGCGAGGACGCCTGCGGCGTGCAGTTTGTCCGCGAGCATGTGCATCAGCTTTCGCTGCGCCTCGGTAGCCGCGTCGGGGATTGCGCCTTCGGGCGGCGAGTACGGTGACTTCGGGGGAACCGGGGGTTCCCCCGCCTCAGCGGGCGCAGGGGACGCGGCCTTCTTGCGAGGCTGGCTCGCCGCGTTCGCGTCATCGTCAGCGTCCGCGACAAGGTTCAGGATCGCCAACACCGCGTACCGGCGGGCATACGTCAACGCGGAGCCGAGCCCCTGCGGGTTCTGCTTGTCGAGGATCAGCAACATCTCCGCCTCCATCGACTCGCCAGACTCCGCGTGGATCAACGTCGTCCGCAGTCCGGGCTGTCCGTCGATGGCGCACGGCTGCTGGACGATCACCAGGCCGTTGTCATTTAGGAACGGCCGAACAGTCGTGTTGATCCCGGCGAGGCTCGCGAACTTGTTGTTGAAGTTTCCCGTCGAGTCCGAGTGGATCGGCGGCGGGTCCTTCTGGAACGCGAGCAGCGCCGACGCCAACGAAGCGGCAGCGGCCATCAGTCGCCAACCTTTTCCAGCTGTTTGATCCTTGCTGCAGCACTCCGCAGAGCGCGGGCGAGAATCCCCACATGCCCGGTCAGCGGCGCATACGGCTTGGATTGCTGCAGCGTCGTGTCAATCAAGCTGTGCAACGCAAGTCCCGCTAGGTGGTCGAACTCTTCAGCGGTTTCGAGTTCCGCTCCTGTCACGGGCGGCCGCGCCGCCACCAAAGCCTTGTCCTTTGCGGCCATCAGCGCCACCCCTGCCCGGCCTCAAACGAGTCCTCCTGGTCGCGGGCCTTCTCCGCCCGCGCCAACCCCGGATGCAGCGTTGAAGGAACAATCTGCAACCGGACGGGCGGAACACGCGAACTCGAACCGCCGCGACACGTGACGTTGTGCCAGGAGCCGTCGGGGTTCCACCACTCGCCACCTGACGGGTAGACGAGCACGCCGCAAAGCTGGCACGGATAGGTGAGAGCGGTCAATGCCATGCTGGCTCCTTCCTCATCTCGAATAGCCTCTCGCTCGGCGCGACGGAAGGAGACGGCATGGGGCCTACGCCCGACCCATTCCCATCCGCCGCGTCCAACGAGAGCCTGTAAAAACTCTGCTTCCGCCCGCCCACGCTCTCCACCCGACACGCGACAACATGGCCGCGCCGACGCAGGTCAGACGCCCGACTGTGAACCGTCAACCCGTGGCCGAGCTGGAGTTGCGCCTGCTCCAGAATCTCCGAGTGGGCAACCCACGTTCCCGACCAGCGGCGAAGCAGGCCAAGAAGGAAATCGGCGTCGTTCATCAGCGGACGCTCGCGATCATCGCGGCGAGAAGGGCTGCGACCAGGAGGCCGGTAACGACGTAGACGGTCACGCGGCCGGCTCCCCTGCCGTTGCTCTTTCGGCGAGCGTCAGGATTCTTCCCTCATGGAGGATCTCGTCGACCATCCAGTCGTAGCCGCAGAACCCGCGCGTGATGCGTCGCAGCTTCCGAGCCTCGGGCGCTTCGATCTGGCGTACGTCTACCCGCGCTGCCCAGCCGTCTCCGAAGTCGTAGCCGTAGGACGGCTCGTGCAGGATCATCGCCGCGTTCAGGATCGCGCGCTGCGTCCTACCCACGTTGACGACCTTCACGTGGAGACGCTCCTCGCCTGACCAACGGCCGTTCCAGGACGCTACGCCGGGCATGTGAAGTTGGAAGGCGAGGAGCGTCATCAGGCGGCTAGACCTCCTGCCTCGTCAGCGTCTTTCGCTGCTGCACGAGATCGAGAAGCGCCTGCGCTAGATCCATCGCGTTCACGAAAGGTGTCGCCCGAAAGGGCTGCCTCCTGCTCGGAGCCGTTCGCGTAGAAGAACTCGATGTCTCGCCCGGTCGCCTTCGCGAGCGCAGCCAACACGTCAGAGCCGGGCACGTATTCACCCTTCTCGTAGCCACGGATCGACCGCGCCGACACCTTCTTGGCTGTGAACTGGCGGCTCTCGAAAGCGAGGTCTTCGCGGGACATGTCCGCCCCCAGGCGGGCTGTCTCAAGCTGCTTCGGCGAGAACCTCAACATCAACACTTCGGAAGACTACTTCGGAAGTAGTCCGGTTGTCAAGTGCTTCCGAAAGATTTCTCCGCCGAAGAGTTCTACCGTTCTCTATGTGGGGCGTCGCAACCCAACCGACTGGGTACGTTTCGACCGCGTGATGGATCTCTTGAAGCGAGAGCTCGGCCAGGGGCCAACGGAGATCGCCGAACGCTCAGGTCTATCCAAGGTGACGCCGAACGCGCCCCGGAAGGTCGGCAACTGGCTCCGCCATGAGAACGCGCCAGAGTTCGAGCCGACGATGACTCTGCTCAGCGCGGCCGGGTTTCTGACACCGGAGGCGGACGAGGCTTGGCGCGGCGTCAGTCTCGAGGAGGCGGAACGAGCGATAACCGAGGCGAGGGCGACACGGGCGGCAGATCGGCTAGAGCGCGAAGCCCCCGCTCGACGGAGACGAGGCTCCGCAGAACCGAGTTGAGAACCAAGACGAGATCGCGGAGCACCACGGGGTCAACCTCGAAAAGCATCGTTGCCTCCTGCGCACGGGAAACACCGAGCCTATCCCCGGAACGCGAAAAGGGCCTCGGGTCATATCACCCGGAGGCGATACGACCCGAGGCTTGCGCGCCCACGGAGGAGGGTCGGGCGCGACCTGCGACAGACTGCTACTTCTTCTTCGCGGCAGGCTTCTTCGCTGCGGGTTTCCTCGCCCGAGGCTTCGTCCGCTCGTCGAGGAGTGCGACCACGCGGACCGCGATCCGTTCCACGTCCGCGTCACTGATCGGCACCGGATACGTGACGTACGTTGTGGGAGGCCACGGTTGATACGTCGGCCGCGGCCAGTAGTCGCCCGTCGGATAGTAGTAGCTGCCGTTCGCGGTGTTCCCGTTCACTTCGCTCCCTTCGGCGTCCCGTACAGGAAGTCGCGGATCACGCCGATCACGCCACGCCGGCCGATATACAACACGATCGTCGCAGCACCCGCAGCGATCGCGGCGCCCTGCTCGGCGGACAGGTCGGCACCAGTCCACGAGTTGAGCGCCCAAACGAGGAGGACGCCGAAGCCGCCGCCGCCAACACCTCCTACTGCTGCGTTGGCGTTCCCGGATACGATTCCTTGAGGCACGGTTGCTCCTTTCAGTGGCGGACGATGAAGACGACGAGCGCGACCGCGGCGAGCACGATCAGCGCGACTTGCCAAGCGGGCATCAGATACCTCCTAGTTTCTTGCGATCACGAAAGCGATGACCGCTGTGAGGGCGGGCATCACAAAGGTTGCTAACGCGAACGCGCCGAGGATCTTCGACTGGAACGATTCGAGCTTCCCGATCTGATCAACGGTGTGTCCGAGGTCGGTCTGCGTGGCGTAGGTGGCGTCCCGGTCCCGGGACTGGCGGATCAGGTCGTTGTGGGACTGCATCGTCTCCCGAGCGGCCCGCTCCGCCTTCTCGATCGCCTTGTCGCGTTCGGAGAGGGCGACCATCACCGCCTCCTTCTGGGCGGCCAACGCCACCTGCACCGCCGACTTCGCCGACTCTGAGCGTTCGTCGAGGCGCTTCTCCCGTTCGACTTCCAACCCGTCTAGGTCGTCTCGGAGGGCGGACACTTGCTGGTCGAGGTAGTCGCGGACGTGGATCTCAAGTTCGGCGTTCGCCGCCCGAACCTCCGTCCGCAGAATTTCGAGGGAGACGCTAACCCGCTGGTTCCCGTCCGGCATGTCGTTCATGGCATCGTCGGGTAGTCGGGCGTCGGCTTCCCACCGCAATACATCGAGTCGCGGCCGGCGACGTAACAATCGGAGTAGTCGTGCATCGTCAGCGGGGTCGCGCCCTCGTCCGTGCTCCCGTAGGTTGCGCCGCAGTTGCCGCCCACGCCGGGGTTGACGTGCATCCAGTCGGGCTGCTTCCCCGGCTCCTTGTTCCTGTAGAGCTCCGACGTGACGCACACTTCGGCGCTAGCGATGCGAGCACGCTGGCCGTCCGTGAGCGCCCCGAGGTTCACGACCATCGTCCGAGCCCCCGCAGCGTAGGCGCGCTCGAAAGCGTGGTCGACCTCCCCCTCACCCGACCAGGCGTCCAAGCCGTGCCGCTCGGCCATCGCAATCGCAGACTGCGGCGACGTACCCACGCCCGGCGTAGTCACGTCCGCCTTGCAGTCGCACCACGCCTCGATCCAGCGGCCCTGCTCCTTGGCGGCATGAATGAAGAGGCCGTCCGCGTACCACTCGGCGTAACCCGGATCAGCGGTGATCCACAGCTTGTAGTAGCCGGGCGACTGGAGGGCGGGCCAGGGGTCTTCGGCGAGGATCAACACACCACGCACGCGGGTCAGAAGCGCCGAAGAAGACGCGGGCGGCGGCGGAGTCGGCTGGGGGGTAGGCGCCGGATCAGTCGTGTGGACGGCCTGCCACAATGTCTGCTGCGCCTTGTAGTTCTCCGTCACCGGGAAGCGGTAGGGCTCGCCTTTGTACCCGTCGCGGATCGCCTCCGCCCACCGTTCGGGCGCCCATGTTGCCCGCTCCATGTGGGCGACCGCCTGGTCGATTAGCTGCTGTCTTGTGCTCATTTCAGGCTCCGCGCGAACCTGTACAGCTCGTCACCCGGACACGACGTCGCCATGAAATCGCGGTGGCCGCGCACCCCCTCCAGATTCGGCGCGTGCGCCCCAACGAACCTGTGGACGCTCCGAATAGCCTCCCGCCCCGCCGCGGTCGCATCATCCCGCCCCCGCGTGTCATCGCCGAGGAAACAGACGGCAACCGAAAACCCGTTCGCCGGCCCCGTCGCAGCCGACCGGACCCGCCAACCACGACCCCGGAAAATGTAGCCGTGCTTGCAAACAACCCAGTTGTAGGCGACGTCCGCCCACCCGTGCGAGTCCATGTGGTAGTTCTGGATTCCCCGAACGCGGCCGGGGCAGTTGACGTGCGACACCTGCTCGTCCGCGTCCATCGCCGAGTAATGCACGACCAAGTAGCGGACGGCGGCCGGAGCAAGACGACTCGTCGACCGTGGAGGACGTGCCCCCCACGCCTTCCGGGTCACGAGATGTTGCAGTAGGCCGCTCATCGCGGCGCCTTCTCACGGACAGTCATGCGGTTCTCCCTTGACTTGGGGGGGCATCGGCGCGACACTGCGGCGATGGTCACACTCGCAATCGTTCTGGCGCTCAGCCCCGCGGCCGGAGTCACCGCACAAATCAACCGGAACATCGAAGCGTTCGCCTACCGCGACTACCAAACAATGTGGGCGTCGTACACGCCCCGCTACAAAATCGTATGCAACCAGGCCAAATGGCTTGCGACGGTGAAGGCGACACGCGCCACCTACCAGGAGGCCACGCCGACCGCCGCCAGGATTCGGGTTAGGGTGCGCGGCCGTTACGCGGTCGCCTCTTACCGACTCATCTATAACGGGCAGACGGTCGCGAAAGTCGCCGGAGACGTGTACGAGAACGTGGGTGGACGATGGTTGGACGACCTCGACACCGTGACCGCCTGCACCTTCTAGCCGCATCTTCCTAGTAGTGGATGAAGAGGTTGCCGACGACGAGGTAGGCGGGCGTGTCAACCGGCAGGGTGCCGCCGGGGCCGATCGAGCCGCCGATCGCCGGGTTCGTGGTCGGGTTTCCGGTAGCAGTAGTGAGATTGACCGCGCTCATGTTGGTGAATCCCTGCGGCGCCGTGGTAGCCCCACCGCCAGCACTGCTGGAATTGGCGGGGTGAACGTGGTTGGGCAGCGTCAACGAGTTCGTTGAATTGTGCCTCGGTGAGCGGTTCGAAGCCACGTTGCCATCACTATCGCCCAACTCGTTAGTGTCGACGTGCGCGGTACCCTTGATTACGAGGACACGGCCAAACGGGTCCGGCTTGTTAAACGTCGTCGACCCATCCCCAACACCGAACAACGTCCCGATCAGCGCGAACAAGGTCGCGTACGTGGTTCGAGACTCCGCGCCCGCGTCGCAGAGCAGCCACCGGCCATGAGCGGCCGTCTGCGCGCTAACCTTGTAATCCCCCACCGCGAACGGGTCGGTGTTGTCGTACAAGTAGTCGAGGTTCCCAACGATGTCCGCGTTCCAGATCGACGCGGTAATGAGATCACCCGTGGCTCTGACTGAGGGGTCCTGCCACGCCATTAGCCGACCACCCCATGCGCCTTGTTCTGCTTCTCAAGATCGGCAACAGACTCGTGGGGGAACCAGGCGCGCACCCGCCAATCCGGCCGCTTCAACAACGCCCCCTCAATCTTCTCCCGCTTCGTCTTCGCGGGCAGTGTCACCCGAATGTAGGCGCGATCCACCGCCTGGTTGCGGCAGCCGCAACAGAAAAACAGGGCGGTTTCAAAGCTCACGCGTTCCGCCCCCGCACAGAACGGGCAGCGGGCAATCCACCGAGACCCGTCCACGAACGCTGTAACAGTCGGCGCGTCCACCGTCACCCCGGACGGAGGCGCGATATTCCGCGTCGGCGACGGGTTCAACGCTGCTACTTCCGCATGGCTCATGCCAGGGAAACGCATCTCGAACGTGTCGATGAACTCCAAAGGAACCCCCCTACAATGCTGAGGTACTAGTAAGACAAAATCGTACTTTCGCCGAGTAGCGAGTAGGTGGCGTTGCCGAGTACCCACACACCCGCCGACGTCGCATCCGACAGAGCAAGCGTCGCATCCCACGTCCGCTCAAAAGACACGTCGTGCGTAACCCCCTCAACGTGTTTCGACCCGAGGATCGTTCCGCCACCCGGTGTGATGTGGCTGAGCGTCATCCGGTCGGACAAATCCAAGGCGAGCACGGTCGGCCAATTAGCTGTCGCACCCGCCGGAACCGTCACTACTTCCGGCACTCGAAGCGCCGGGTTTTTGTAGGAGGCGAGAATGGCCTGGGCGGCGGACAGGGCAACAGCCTGGGAGGCGACGAGATAGCTACCACCCGGAGGCCAATCCAGTGTGCGCTTGTAATACGAGGCGGTCGATGACGCATCCGTCGCCGTTTCCGCCGTCCCACCGTTCGCGGTAACCCGGATGCTGTTCCACAGGTTCGACACCCCGTACGAGGTGGTGAGATCCTGGTAGCCGATCATCCCGCCCCCGGTACCCACCGTGCCCACACTTGTCGCGTTGTTCGTGAAACGGTACTGGCGGTCTTGGAAGCGGAGAGTCCCCCCGGCGTCCGCGTACACCAACCCGGATTCGGATTGGGCGACGTCCTGTACGTGCGGCAGCGCCATTGTCCCGTAGGCGATCGTGCCTGAGGCGACGATCGTGTCTTGGCCGGTGGACGCGTTCCACGTGTTGAATCCGGCGAATCCGAACACGGCCGTGGCCCGGGCGGAGGAGAGTTGTGCGGCGTAGGATTGTCCACCAAGATCGGTGAGGTTGAGTACGGCGAACGCGTCCGACGCCTGCACGGTGACGAGCGCGTTGCGGTTCATGTCCGGGAACGAGAGTGGCCAATCCTCCACGTATCCGGTGAATAGGTTGTAGGCGACGCTGTTCCATTTCGCGCGGACGCGGATGCGGCGCATCGGCAGCACGTTCGGGTAGTACGCCCCGGCCGTGTTCGTCGGCGTGAAACGGTCATCCGTGTTCTTGAGGGTTAGCGCGAGCGTCCCCGGGGCGGGCTGGGAAAGCGTGTCCGGGCGGCCCCGGTGCAAGGAGAACTCTCTGACGTACGCGGTAACGTCCGTCCACGTGAACGACGTCGACGTGGGATCGTGGTCGAAGTCGATCTCGATTAGGACGGCGGGCAGGTCGCTGCCCAACTCGTAGTATCGGGCGGTGACGAGGCCGAGCGCGTTAGACGCGGCCGGGTAGGAAGCGCCGACCGTGTTGTGGGCGGTGACCTGGCAGCGGACGTTGCAATCCGTGTCCGCCGACACGAGCACATACGTGCTCGACGTGGCGGCGGCAATGTCGGAGTAGGTGCCGCCCCCCGAGTTGTCGCGCTGCCACTGGTACGTGTACGACGTCGGCGAGTTCGTCCACGTGCCCGTCGTGCAGGACAGAACCTCCGCAACCTCCGGGGTGCCGGAGGCGACCGGGGCAACCGTGTTGATCGGGATGAGCGCCCCTGGTATCCACGCGCGGCGAAGCTGCGCCAGCCGCCTCCACCGGATTCTATAAACGCCCAAAGGGGATCAGCCCCCGCCCCGCGTTAGGGCAGCTCGCGGACGACCATCGACCCGTTCATCGTCACCGAATCCGTCGGGGTCGAGTTCAACCGGAGTGTGATCGCCTCCGCGTTCGCGACCATCGGCCGATGCTCCGGGGGTGGCAGCCACACGTAGGGGATGCGGACGTTGATGCCGTCCGCGTGCAGGATCGTTGTCCCACCGTTCGACGTTGCTTTCGTCGTGTCGTTGGTGCGGGCGGTAAACGTCGCGGTGCCGTCGTTCACGAGCATCCTTGACGGGGTGGCGACCGCCGCCCCACCTGAGCCGACGGTGACGGTGGCGGGAAGCCGAACAAGCTCG
>JANLGX010000227.1 GCA_024654005.1 Gemmatimonadaceae bacterium
ACGATCTCGTCTCGCCATGCCGGGTTCAACGTCGAAGGGGCGAAGGTGGAAACGCCGACACGCCCGCTGCCATTGGGTGAACAGACCGCGCCTGTACAGCCTCCCATCTCCGCGCTGAACGAAGGGAAGTACGTCACTCCCGAACAGCGTGCCAAGGACTTTGCGGATGCGCTGGAAGCCAAGCGCAAGCAGGGTGAGGAGTTTATCGCGCGGCTTCGAGCAGGCGAGCGGCCCGGCGCTTCCACGATGACGCTTGGGCAGCACGGCGAACAATTGACGCTTGACCGTGCGTCTCCAGTGAAGGGCATCTACCCGGCAGACACGCCGATGCCAAGAGTTGGGACGATGACCCCGGCCAAGATCATGCGTGTTGCGCGGCTGGCGCTGAGTGAAGTGTTTGCGTTGCCGCGGGCTATCAAATCATCACTGGACCTGTCGGCTCCGTTGCGGCAAGGGGCGATGCTGGGGTGGAGCCATCCGCGTGCGGCGGCTTCGGCGTTCGCAGACCAGTTGCGGGCGTTCTCTTCGCCGAAGGCTGCAAAGAAGATTGACGACATGCTCAATGCGCGGCCGAACGCTCGCATCCATAAAGCGGCGGGGCTATACAGGGCGGAGTGGGACGAAGCGGCTGAGATTACGGCCAGAGAGGAAGCGTTCCTCTCCAAGATAGCGGCCAAACTTCCCGGCGTTCGAGCGTCGAACAGGGCGTATGCGGCGTACCTGAACAAGCTGCGGGCCGATAGCTTCGATTCAGTGTGGCATTCCCTGGATGAACTTGACCGGACAGCGAAGAATGCGGAGGCGCTGGCGCGATTCATCAATGTGGCAAGTGGGCGCGGGGAGCTGCCGGGAGTATTGGAAGGCGCTGGGCCGCTCCTTGGGCTCGGCTTCTACTCTCCCAGGTACGTGACTTCGCGACCGCACGCGCTCTGGATGGCGGTTACGGGGAATGGCAGTGCAGTCGCTCGCAAGGAAGCGATGAAAACCCTTGCCGCGTACTTCACGGGCACTGGTACGTTGCTTGCTCTGGGTTCGGCGGCTGGGATATGGGAAGTGGAACTGGACTCGCGATCGGCGGACTTCGGGAAGGGGCGGATTGGCCCCTTACGGTACGACTTCTGGACGGGTTATTCGCAACTGGCAAGGCTCGCGGCACAGATGGCGACTGGCGAGACCAAAAGCACGCGGACCGGGGAGGTCTACAAGCTGGACAACCGCGCTCAGCCGCTCGGGAGGTTTATCCGTGGCAAGCTCAATCCAACTGCGGGCGCGGGCGTTGACCAGCTTACGGAGAGTGACTACAAGGGCGATTCCCTCCCGGGGCCGTTGGACCGCATCATCGAGCTGTTCTCGCCGATTTCCGTACAGGAGATCGTTGATGCGTTTAACGACTACGGGTGGGAGATGGCGCTTTCCACCTTGCCGGGGTTTTTCGGTGCCGGTGTTTCGGTTTACGAACCGACCGCCGAGGATGCGCTGAATGAACTTGCTCGCCAGAGGGAGTACACCGACGCCTACGGCAACAAAGTCAGCGGTAAGAACTTCCTGGAGTTGCCGCCGGGCCAGCGAGACGCCTTGCTGAAGGAACATCCGGACCTGGCAACTCAGCGGATTGCGGAGTCGAGCGAGAAGGCACAGCTTGCACAGGAGCGCACGGCCAAGCTTGTTGAGGATCAGCAGGGTAGCGACCGACTTCTTGACGATCGGCGGCTCTCCAATCGCGCGTGGCGTGAGGACTTGGGCGACCGGAAGAATGAACTCCGCATCCGCAAGGACGAAATCTATGCCAGCGCAGGCACGCTACCGGGAAAGGACCCGGTGTTGGATGCGTACTACGCGGTGGTCGATGGCTCAGAAGGGCCGGACGGCAAGCCCGATTGGGATCTGGTAGACCGCTACGTTTCCGCGTTGCCACGCAGCGAACGGGAGTACGTCGAGGAAAATACTGGCCTAATCCGCATCGATACACCGCAGGTGCGCCAGTTCGAGGCTGAGAAGCAGGTCATCACCAAGGCCGGGTATTGGGAGATGGAGGATCAGACCTGGGCGCAGGTGAAGCAGGTAGTCCCCGCGCTCCAGGGTTACGAGTCTTTCGATGATTGGCGGCGGGAGACTGAGGAGCCAATTTACAAGGCGTTCATCGATGCGGGCGTGTCCCCGGAGTTTGCGGAGCGCGAGACGGGCAAGGTCATGCAGGACCATTCCGTTGTGGAGTTCATGAACGAACTGACTTCCGGGGCGCGGATGAAGTGGATTGTGGATAATCCGGAGGCCGCTGTGTACGCATGGCGGTGGGACTACTTCACTCCGACGAACGACCAGGCGGAGTACCTGAACTGGCTCATGACGACGCAGGGGGTTGGCCGGTGACGCTAGGGGTAGTTGTCTCGGAAGTAGTCGTCGTAGCAGTTGATGTCAGGCGGGCAATCCTTGCCCCGTTCGCTTACGAGCGAGAAACCCGAGTGCCAAAGAGCAAAGAGCAATTCGAGTCCGCCTATGAAGAAGATGCCCGGCCAGACCCAACGGCGCATTGGGGCAGGGTACGCCCATGACGCACATAACGCTAGAGGTGCGGCCGTTGCTGGTAATCGTGTGTTGCCGGTGGTGTGGCAAGCCCTGGGG
>JANLGX010000229.1 GCA_024654005.1 Gemmatimonadaceae bacterium
ATGTCAGCCGCGGCGTCACCCGCCGCTCCCGCACCCACGATGATCACGGACGATGGCGCGCCGTTCCGCGCCGATCCGTTTCCGCGTGCCCGCGCGCCGTCACCCTCCGGAATCCTGCCGCTCACGTACACCGATCCGTCACGGAGCGATGTCGTCCAGCGAGACAGCGGCTGCAGCGCCGGCGCCCGCACCGCGGCGCCGGTCCGCAGATCGAAGCAGGCGTGGTGCCAGGGACAGCGCACCGTGTCGCCGACGAGCAGCCCGTCCGCGAGCGGCGCGCCGTAGTGCGTGCAGTGCGCGCCGACGGCGAAGAATTCCTCGCCGCGGCGCACGACGAGCACGGGCTCGCCGCCGGCATGGCCGGCGACCATCGCTCCGTCGGCGAGCTGCGCCACCGGTACGCCAAGGCCGAAGTCCGGCCCCGTCAGCTCAGTGGTTTCCGTGCTCACTCCGGTCAGTCCAGTTTGCCGCGAAGATTGGCCGCGGCGAGCCGGTGTGCTTCGAACGCGGGCGCGACGTCGACGACGAGCTGCTTGAGATCGGCGTTCTGAATGGCCGGGAGAAGCGTGCTCTGCACGGCGTCGATCACGCCCTGATGGAAAGCCACTTCGTGCTCGAGAAAGGCCTTGTCGAAGGCCGGACCGCGGAGCGAGCGAAGCGCGGCCATGGCCTGCGCGTGCGTAGCGGCGCTCGCGTCGCCCGCCGGTGGTGTTGGCGTGACACCCAACCGCTGCGCCAGATCGCGTCCGCTCTGCCGCACCGACCGGTGGTCGTGGACCAGCATCGCTCCGAAGTCGCGGACTTCCTTCGAGCTTCCCTGCTCGGCGGCCAGTTGACCCGTCTCGATGTCGGCGCTGTTCGCCGCATCGAAGATCGCCACGATCGTGGCGTCATCCAGTGCGGGACCGGCCGACGCGGCGGCCACGGCGGGCGCGATATCCTCTCCGCTGACGGAATCATCGGAAGAGGTCGTCGAACACCCGGCCAACAGAACTGCGGCTGATGCTACAACAAGCAGGCGCCTACTCATGGTGCTCCCCGGTCGAACGTAAATGGTGCCGATCCCCAGGCGGGGGCCAGCCAACTCTCACAGCACCATATCCGAAGGGGAGAGCTTTGGCAACTAAATTGTTGACAATCTTTGCTAAGAGACCGAACTGCGTTATCCTTAATGAATGTCGGCCATGCGCTGGGACGAGACCTTTTCCGAGACGACCAAGGGGCGCATTCTCACGCATCTGCGCCGGAGCGCGCGAACCGTGGACGAGCTCGCGGCCCTCCTCGGGCTGACTGACAACGCCGTCCGCGCCCACATCGGTGCCCTGCAACGCGACGGCGTGGTGCTCCAGCGCGGCGTCCGGCCAACCGGCGGCAAGCCGGCGTACGTCTATGAAGTCAGCCCGGACGCGGAGCGGCTGTTCACCAAGGCCTACATTCCCGTCCTCACCCAGCTGGTAACGGTTCTCGAGGCGCGGCTCGGCTCCGTGGAAGTGGACCAGCTCTTCGGTGAAGTCGGAAAGCGCCTGGCGGCGACGAGAGCCCCGTCCTCGGGAAACCTGCGCGAGCGCGCCGAGATAGCCGCCGCGTTCCTCGGTGAGCTCGGCGGGATAGTGGACGTACAGGAGGCGGACGATGGGCTCACGCTTCGGGGCTTCAGCTGTCCGCTGGCTGACGCCGTGCGGTCGAACCCATCCGTCTGCCGCGCGGTGGAGAGCCTGGTGTCGGAGCTGATGGGCGTTCCCGCTCGAGAGCGATGCGACCGTGGCGAGCGCCCCCGATGTTGCTTCGAGATACCGGCCAGCCTGCCTGCGGAGCCCGTGTAATCCCTTCGGCGACTGCCGGCGTCTAAGTAGGGTCGTCCGCTGGCTGAAACGAGTGCGGTGCCCGCGCGTACGTGATCCGTACGACAACCCTTTGCGCCTTCCAATGAAACGAGCTCCGGTTGCCGCGTTGGCATTCCTCGTGGCCACCCCGCTGGCCGGTCAGGACGTACCCGCTCCCGCCCCCTCGCAGCCTCCCGCCGAATACGTGCACGAACGGCACGCCCCGGCGGCAACCGCCGCGAGGGTTACGACCGCCATCAGAATCGACGGACAGCTCGACGAAGCAGCCTGGCAGTCGGCGACTGCGATCACCGAGTTCACGCAGCAGGCGCCGAATGAGGGACAGCCCGCGAGCGAGCGCACCGAGGTCCGGATCCTGTACGACGCCGACGCGCTGTACATCGGCGCCAGGCTGCTCGACAGGCACCCGCCACGCTCCCGCGTCGGGCGGCGCGACATGGGCATGTCGGCCTCCGACTGGCTGACGGTGATCATCGACGCGCGGCACGACCACCTCACCTCGTTCGGGTTGGAGGTGAACCCCGCCGGTGTCCGCCGCGATCAGACCCGCGCGGCCGGCCAGGAGGACAACTCCTGGGACCCCGTGTGGGAAGCGGCCACGACCGTCAGCGATTCCGGCTGGTTCGCCGAGCTCCGCATCCCGTTCAGCCAGCTCCGGTTCAGCGGCGCGCCGGAGCAGACATGGGGTCTGCAGATCGAGCGGCAGATCGCGCGCAACCAGGAGTTCTCGGAGTGGGCGTACACCCCGCCGGGACAGGCCGGCGGAGCGCCGCGCTACGGACACGTCACCAACCTGACGAGGCTGGCGACCGGCAAGCGACTCGAGTTCATGCCATACGTCGTTTCCAAGGCGGAATACATCGACCGGCGCGGCAATCCGTTCCGCTCCGACAGCGAGTACAAGGTCGACGGCGGCCTCGATCTGAAATACCGGCTCACCAGCAGCCTCACGCTCGACGCGACGGTAAACCCCGACTTCGGCCAGGTCGAAGTGGATCCCGCGGTGCTCAACCTCACCGCGTTCGAGACTTTCTTCCCGGAGAAGCGGCCGTTCTTCATCGAAGGCTCGGAGATGTTCCGCTTCGGCGACGACGGCTCGAACAGCGTGTTCTACTCGCGCCGCATCGGCCGCCAGCCGTCGCTCGCCCCGGCCTACGCCGCGCGCGACGTGCCGGGTGAGACCCGGATCCTGGGCGCGGCCAAGCTCACGGGACGCACAGCCGGCGGCTGGGCCACCGGCATCATCGACGCCGTCACCCGACGGGAGCTGGCTCGCTTCCGCGACACCGACGGCGCGCTCGGCGAGACGGTGGCGGAGCCGCTCACCAATTATTTCGTCGGGCGAGTCCGCCGCGAGCTGCGCTCGGGCCACTCCTCGATCGGCGCGCTGTTCGGCGCGCTCAACCGCGATCTCGACACCGACGAGCTGTCCGCCGTGCTGCGCTCGGCGGCGTACTCGGGGGGAATCGACTTCAATCATCAATGGTCGCAGCGGACGTTCCAGCTGCAGGGATTTCTCGCGGGCAGCCACGTGCGCGGCGAGCCCGGCGTCATAGCCGCGACTCAGCGTCTGCCGTATCACTATTTCCAACGGCCGGACGCGGACCACCTGGACTACGACACGACCCTGGAAAGCCTCACTGGCTACGCGGGCTCGCTCTCGCTGTCGAAGCAGGCGAACCGGAACTGGTGGGGGCGGGTGCGGCTGAACGTCGTCGACCCGAACTACGAGGTCAGCGACCTGGGCTTCCAGCGCCGCGCGGACCGGATCGACAAGGAGCTGATCGTCGAGTACAACGAGTCCCGTCCGCGGAGAGGGTTGCGGCGCCACTCGGCGTACTTCCAGGCGCTCAACGAGCACAACTACGGCGGGGAAAACATCTCCAACCGGGCTTTCACCGGCGCGTTCGGCCAGTTCATGAACTACTGGAGCGCCAACATCAACTTCCAGGCGTCGCTCGCCGGAACGGTGGATGACCGGCTGACACGAGGCGGGCCGGCCGCGTACAGGCCGGGCTACGGCAGCTTCAACTTCAACATCTCGTCGGACCCGCGCGGCCGGCTGGTGGGTAACGTCGGCGCGTTCGTGCAGGACGGCGGCGGCGGCGACATCACCGAGATCGGCACCAGCCTGACGATCAAGCCCGCGCCCCACTGGGACGTCTCGCTCTCGCCGGGATTCGCGCGGCAGTTCTCCGAGGCGCAGTACCTCCAGCGGCTGGACGACCCGGCGGCCACGACCACGTTCGGCACGCGCTACGTGTTCGCCGAGCTGGACCAGAACGTGTTCGCGATGACGACGCGCGTGAACTACACGTTCACGCCCGCGCTGTCGCTGCAGGTCTACATGCAGCCGTTCATCGCAACCGGCGACTACGGTCCGCCCAAGGAGTTCGCGGCGCCAGGGGAATACGCTTTCCTGGAATACGGCAAGGACATCGGTGAGATCGCCGACGGCCGCGTCTATCCGACCGGGCAGGCGTCGGGCGGCCCGTCTTTCGCGCTCCCGGCGCCCGATTTCAACGTGCGCTCGCTCCGCGGCAACGCCGTCATGCGGTGGGAATGGCGGCCCGGATCCACGCTGTACCTGGCGTGGCAGCAGACGCGCAGCGACTTCGAGCCGATCGGCGACTTCGCCCTGGGCCGCGACCTCGGCAACATCTTCAGCACGTCACCCGACAACATCTTCCTGGTGAAGGTCAGCTACTGGTTCAACCCATAGATCAGAGCACGCGCAGGTAGCAGCTCCGGATGCTTGTGACGCGGATCATGGCAGCCGCGTCCTGCTAGCAGGGGTTGGTGAAAGTCCCTGCCGAGTGGTTGGCGGCAGGGGCTTTTTTGTTGGCAGGCTCCGAGGGAATCGAAAGGGAATCCACTGCAACTTTCCCGGAGATTGTAACCGGTCATCTTATTGGTCGTGCAGGGAGACGAGACCCACTTCTCGAATGTGTACGACGACGACGCGCGGGCCCTTGCCTACGCGGCGCTCGATTTTCCCGGTACGTACTTCCTCGCCTACCGCGACCTGCCGGCGATCATCGCCGAACACGTCATCGGGCACGAGGCATTGGACTTCGGCTGCGGTGCCGGGTGGTCCACACGGTTCCTGAAGCAGCTCCTCGGCCCCGGCGGCCGAATCATCCTGCTCGGGTCCACACCCGACATCTACATGAACGAGTGGGCCTCTTTCACCACCCGCGATTTTCCTGACAATCGCGACGCGAAGAGCGGGGACCCGGTGCGCATCGTCATGCAGGACGTCCCCGACCGGCGGCCGGTCGTCGACCTCATCTGGTTCCACGAGGACTACCTCGCGCTGTTCGCCGCAGCGGAGCTGCAGCTCGTCGCGCAATTTACGCCGCTGGGCAGGCCCGACGACGGGCAGAGCTGGATCAGCGAGACGGCGATCGCGCCGTGGGTGATCAACGTACTACGAGATAGTCAGTCGATGACCCGCTGAACTAGCTCGTGGACGACCCGGTGCTGGGGCTGCCATGAGCGCCACACGTCGAGCGCCCAGTCGCGCACTGTGCTCACGTGGGTCTCCCAATCGCCGGCGCAGAGCGCCACGTCGAGAATGGTGTGGGATCCCCTTGCGCTCGGCGGCGGGAACTCCGGCCACACATCGACCGAATTCGCGATCTCGTGCAGCATCGGCGCGACGGCCATCGGGCGCACGTCCCTGACGAAGACGAGGTAGAGCCCGCACAGGTGGATGCCGACGGACTTGTCCGGATGCTGACCGCCGGCGTGCTGTGCCGCGTACGCGTCGACGGTGATCTGATGCACCTGGCCGAACAACACCGCGTTGGAGTACTCCGCCGCAAGCACCTCTCCAAAAACGGTCCAGCATTCAGGGGAAGCGTGGAAGTCGCTCGTGTTGAGCACCCCGGGCCTGCTCGGCATGTCGAGGGCGCAACCGGGACAGATCGACGTTCCCGTCTCCTCGGGCGACCGCGCCACTTCCAGCGTCATGGCTCCACCGCTCCTCGATGGCGGTTTCCGTCTGCGCACGATTGCGCTCGACCGCGCGAGTGCAGGCAAGTCGGGGGTTCCCGCGGATTACAACGAGAGGCGCGGGCCGGAATCGAACCGGCGAATAGCGGTTTTGC
>JANLGX010000230.1 GCA_024654005.1 Gemmatimonadaceae bacterium
CCCTCCCACCCGCTCACAGTTCCGGCGTAGTCCCACGAGAAGCCGAACAGCTTGAACGGTTTTCCGTTCAGGCTCTCCAGCTCCGACAGGGACGTTCCGATCGATACGCCGGGAATCACGAACCAGCGCGTCCGGCGGCTGCCGATGGTCACGCGCGTCGGCCGCGTGCGGGCGACGCTGTCCTCCCAGATCACCGTCAAGCGGCGCGAGGAATCGTTCGGAAAGATCACGGTGCCCGGAACCGTTTGACTCTCGCCGAGGTGGATCCGTTCGGACGCCAGGTTGCCCGCTCCGTACCGGGCGCGCAGCGTCGCTTCCGTGTCGCTCGCGTGCACTGCGTCGTCGGCGGGGTCCGACGCGAACAGCCAGAGCGTGTCCGTGGCCATGCGCGCAGCGGAATCGCGGACGGCAACTTCCCGCGTCTCCGCCGCGGTATCGGAAGCGGTCTCGCGCGCGCTCTGGGGAGACTCGCAGGCAATCGGAAGCAGGAGCGCGATGATCGGCCCGAGTGAATTACGCAGCGTCATGGTTCGTGGTCCCGCGCGGTCGCACCCGCGTGCTGGTTCATGTAAGATTCTAACCATGACCGCGCAGTGCGAACACCTCGGTGAGCCGGCGCCCACCCCGACTACGGGCTGACATGAGCGCCACGGAACGCTGGCCGGCGCTGCCGCCCGGAGAGTGGGAGGAGACGCGCACCACGCTCCACCTGTGGATGCAGATAGTCGGCAAGATCCGCCTCGCGCTGGCGCCAATGGAAAATCACTGGTGGCAGGTTGCGCTGTACGTGAATGCGCGCGGGCTCACGACGTCCGCGATGCCGTACGCCGGCGGCGTCGTGGAGCTCACCTTTGACTTCCAGGAGCACGTGCTCCGGGTCGAGACGAGCGCCGGCGCATCCCGTGCCGTCGCGCTCGCTCCGCGGTCGGTGGCCGACTTCTATCACGAAGTCCTGGCCACGCTGCGGGACGTGGGAGTGGGCGTGCACATCTCGCGCTTTCCCTCGGAGATGGAGCAGATCATTCCGTTCGATGAGGACGAAACGCACGCCGCGTACAACGGCGATGCGGCCCGCTTGCTCTGGCGCGTGCTGCTCGACGTCGATCGCGTGCTGCACGAATTCCGCGGCCGCTTCATCGGGAAGTGCAGCCCGGTGCACTTCTGGTGGGGCGGCTTCGACATCGCGGTCACGCGCTTCTCCGGGCGCGAGGCGCCGCCGCATCCCGGCGGCATTCCCAATCTGCCCGACTGGGTGACGCGCGAGGCCTACTCGCACGAGTGCATGAGCGTAGGATGGTGGCCGGGCGGTGGGGCCGTCACGGAGCCGGCGTTCTATGCCTACGCTTACCCGGAGCCGGCCGGCTGCCCGACGGCGCCGATCAGTCCGGCCGCCGCGTATTACCACGGCGAGCTGCGTGAATGGATCCTGCCGTACGAGGCCGTGCGGACGGCGGCAAATCCGGATTCCGAGCTGCTGTCATTTCTGCAAAGCGCGTACGACACTGTCGCGCGTCTGGGGAAATGGGACCCGGCATTGGAGCGCTCGAAGCCGCCGGCCTAGACAGTAAGCTTATTCCGGGCGCGCTAGAATGAGCGCGAAGCTCCGGTTGTCGTCCGTCATCCACCGCTCCAGCGCAAAGCCGCTCTCGCGCAGTATTTCCTCGAGCGATTCGCGGTCGTACTTGCAGCTGATTTCCGTGCGGATGCTTTCGCCCTCCGCCAGCTCGATCTCGCCGACGAGCGGGATCGTGACCCGCTGCTTCGCGCGCGACACGAGGTGCATCGCGATGCGGCGGAGGCGGGGCTCGTAGAACGCGCGATGCTCGAACGCCGCCAAATCGAAGTCGGCGCCGAGCTCGCGATTCAACACCGACAGCACGTTCAGATTGAATTGCGCCGTGAGACCCTCGGCGTCGTTGTACGCGCGCTCGATCGTCGCTACGTCCTTCACGAGGTCGGCTCCCAGAAGCAGCCAGCCGTCCTTGCCGATTTCTCCCCGCAGGCGGGAAAGCAGTAGCTGCGACTCGGCCGCGGAAAAGTTTCCCAGCGTGCTCCCGAGAAACGCGCACAGCAGCGGACGCGGCGCGGCGGGTGGAATTCGGATCTCACGGCGCATGTCCGCCACCAGCGGAATCACGTCCAGCTCCGGGAACTCCTCGCGCAGGCTCGCCGCCGTTTCCGCCAGTGTCGCCCGGTCGACGTCAACCGGCACGTACGCCTCGCCCAATCCTCTCGCGTGCAACGCGCGAATCAGGATTCGCGATTTCTCGGCATTCCCGGCGCCAAGCTCCGCGAGCGAGCGGGGACCGGCGGCGAGCGCGATCGAATCGGCCTCGCGCTCGAGCAGCGCGTGCTCCGCCCGCGTCAGGTAGTACTCCGGCGTCCGCGTGATTCGCTCGAACAGCGCCGAGCCTTTCGCGTCGTAGAAGTACGTCGGCGGGAGCCATTTCTGGTCGGCCTGTAGGCCGCGCCGGACGTCGCTCACCATGCGGTCGCGGGATGCGGCGGACGCCGCGAGTGCAGGGCCGGACACGTTCTCCATGGGAAGCAATATGATGCGCCGCCCGCGGATCTGAAGATTTCGCGGCGCGCGGTGTCTTACAATAGAAGGCGCCAATATTTGGAACTTGGAATCGGACAACCTGCAGGGGGGAAGTTTCGTGTCATGGATCAAGATCATTCCGCTCGATGAAGCCGAGGGCGACGTCGCCCGCGCGTACGCCGTGGCTGGGGCAAGCCGTGGGCGTGTATCCAATATCCTCGCCGTGCACGGCGTCCGTCCAAAAGTACTGGAGGCGCATCTCGCGCTGTATCGCGCTGTGATGTTCGGCGAGTCGGAGCTGTCGCGCGCCGAGCGGGAGACGGTCGCCGTCGCGGTGTCCAGCGCGAACGAGTGTTTCTATTGAATCGCGCATCACGGAGCGGCGCTCCGGCGGATCGTTGGCGAGGACTCGCTGGTCCACGCCCTGGCCGCCGATCCGCGTACCGCTCCACTCGGTGCGCGGTCGCGCGCCTTCGTCGATTATGCGCTGAAGCTGACGCTGGCGCCGCGCACCATGACGGCCGATGACATCGCGCCACTGCGCGCCGCGGGCCTGTCGGATGCGGGCGTCCACGACCTCAATGCGGTCACGGCGTATTTCAACTTCGTCAACAGAGTCGCACAGGGGCTCGGGCTGGAGCTCGAAGAAGACGGTGGAAGCAAAGGCGGCGACGCGGGCTCCCGCCCGTAGGGGCGCCGCAGCATGACGCCGGCTTCAGCAAAGAGGTTTGATCTCGTTGTCATCGGCACCGGTGCCGGTGGCTCCGCCCCGGCGCGGAAGTGCGCCGCCGCGGGCTGGTCGGTCGCCATCGTCGACGACCAGCCGTATGGGGGAACGTGTTCGCTCCGCGGATGCGATCCCAAGAAGGTGTTGGTCGGCGCCGCCGAGCTTCTCGACTGGCACCGTCGCATGAGCGGCGCGGGACTCGTCGGAGAAGCATCGATCGACTGGCCCGCGCTGATGCGGTTCAAGCGGACTTTCGTCGCCGACGTCCCGGAGCAGCGTCGGGAGTCGTTTGCTCAAGCCGGCATCGCGACCTACCAGGGGATCGCGCGGTTCCTGTCGCAGGACGTACTCCTCGTAGGCGATGAGCCGCTCCAGTCCGACCGGTTCGTGATCGCCAGCGGCGCGAAGCCGAAGCGACTCGGCATTCCCGGGGAAGATCTGCTGCGCGACAGCACGCAGTTCCTCGAGCTGGAATCGCTGCCGCCGCGGCTCGCGCTGGTCGGCGCCGGCTATATCGGGTTCGAGTTCGCGCACATCGCCCGGCGCGCGGGAGCCGCGGTCACACTGCTCGGACGCGGTCAGCCGCTCTCGCGGTTCGAGCCGGAGCACGTGCGGCTGCTCGTCGAACACACGCGCGCACTTGGGGTCGACGTGCGTCTGGACGCCGACGTCGGCACGATCGAGCAGCGCGGCGCGGAGCTGCGCGTTCATTTCACCACGCCGGCCGGAGCTGACAGCGTGGACGTGGACGTGGCCGTGCATTCGGGCGGGCGGGCGCCTGCGACCGACGCCCGAATGCACGGCCACGTCCACGTCCACGCTGTCAGCTCCGGCCGGCGTGGTGAAATGAACGCGCAGCTCCGCGCCGCGCTGCTCGATCGT
>JANLGX010000235.1 GCA_024654005.1 Gemmatimonadaceae bacterium
AGGCACTCAGGTCATCTCAGGTCTGGGACTCCTCATCCGGGCTGGCCCAGACGAGGATGTGTTCGACAATCGCATCTTCGGGCACGTTGTCCCGACGCTGCTGTGCCGCCCACGCGCCGAGATGCGCGCGGAGTGGCCCGTTGTTCCCGGCCTTCTGGGCGATGGCTTCGATCACCTGATCCCGCGTCCGCTCCGGTAACTTCGGCGGCTCGGGATGCTCGCGTTCGGCCAACTTCGTGTAGCGGTCGAGCAGGGCCTCATACCGCGCCGCCCACTTCTCCTCGGACTCCACCAGCCGCGTCCACGCCGAACCGCGCGATTCGCAGACTGCCTCGAACACCGCGCGACTCACCCACGGGAGATTCACTCGCTCTCCGATCCCGCGACCGCCGCACTCGTGTCCGCGCCGTGAATGCTGCCGACCACACTCTTGTCCTCGGGCGACAGATTCTTCACGTCGGGCGTCGGAGCCAAGTTCGCCACCGGCACGTCCGGCGTCGTCCGCACGCAGTCGAGCTGGTCGTTGACGAGCCAGCCTTGGCCGAGCAGCCCCTCTCTCGCAAGCGCCTGCATCACGACGGAATCGAGGGCGGCCTGTGAAGCCTGCATCTGGAGTTTGATCGCGGTCTTGGCGATGTCGGGGAGGACGCGGGTTTCCTGTGGCATAGTCTGGGGATAGTGGTGAGCCCGAGCGTATTCCGCTCTGTGCTCGGGCGGGAGGATGGACACCTGAAATCGTCCGTCGGGCATCTGGCTCGCGTCGTCGAACAGCATCCCGAACCACGCGAAATACTTGCGGTGGAAATACCGCATCGCGTTGAGCATCGACGGCTCGGTGCGGCTAAACTGCTTCGGGTGCTCCCGATACCAGAACAGCGGCAACGGGATGTAGTGGAACTTCGCGCCCGCCATCGCACTCCGAAAGAAGAACTCGGTGTCCGTGTGTGGGGCCTGCGTATCGTACCCGCCGAGCTTCTTCCACCATTCGCGCCGCACCATGATCGTCATTGGCAGCGAGGCGCCAAAGGCGAAGTTCTGCGGGAGCAGCGTGATCGGGTAGAACTTCTTGTCTACGAACGCGGGGCCGTGGGTGTGGAACCAGAACCCTTCCCTCGGATTCGCCCCGTCCTGAAACACACGCCGATCCGTATAAACTACGTCGGCCCCTTTCGCATAACGTAGGCACGTTTGGATGTACGTCGGGTCGAGCAGGTCGTCATCGCAGTACGGAACCAGCCACTCGCCGACTGCTGCATCCGCGATGTCGTTGAACTTCGTGGGCCAGATGGGGCCGCTATCGTGGTTGACGATTAGCTGGATGTCGCCGTGCGTCTGCGCTGCGATTGAGGCAATGGCTCCCGGCAGGAACTCGTGCCGGTGCGAGAGCAGGACGACGGAGACTTTCGGCATTCCCTAGACGATGCAGATGACCAACTGACCATTCGCGTTCGCCGAACTGTAGAGCATCCCCGTGGTGAGTCCCGCCGAACTCGCGGGCATCGCGGAGAAGGTATTGCTCGCGGACGAAAACGTTGCGGCACCGACGACCGCGAGGGTGCTGGACGCATCGACCGCGCCGCCGAAATGCGATTGCGCCGTGCCGGTCCAAACCGACCAGTTGTTCGAGCCGCGTATTTGGCTATCGACGTATAGGCCGTAGTTGTTGAGAACTCCTGCACCGGCCCCACCCGGCGAAGCGACGTATATACCGTAGTTGGTAACGCTAGAAAACGAACTGGCGGTGATGGTCTGGGCGATGTAGGCCCCGGCAATCGCATCACTATTCGCGGCGACCATCTGCGTGCCAGCGACCTGTAC
>JANLGX010000236.1 GCA_024654005.1 Gemmatimonadaceae bacterium
CCCGAGATGCTCGTGCTCCTGGGCGTCGCCTCCTACATGAACGACTTTCTGGGCCTGTCGGCGTACACGGTCGGCAACGAGTACGGACTTCCGGCCAACTATTGGAGCGAGCTCGGCGGCGTCCCGGTGCGACGCGCGGGATCGGTCTTTCTCGCCAGCCAGGCTTTCGCGCTCCCTTTTCTGCTCTTGCTGCCCGCCGCCTCCGTCTGGGGACTGCACAGGGCGCGCAGGCATCCGGTCCTCACCCGCGTTTGCTACTGTCTTATCTGGGTGGGACTGCTGCTCACCCTGACGCGCTGGACGATCGTCATCTGCATGCTGCAGCTGGCTCTCTACTTCGTCATCTTCCGCAAGCCGGAATGGGCGCTCGGAAGCGCGGTAGCCGGCGCGGCCGCGCTGGTCGTCGCGATGGCGCTCGCGCCGCCGCTGCTCTCGTTCGTGTGGGAGACGCTGACCTGGCAAACGGCCAGCAGTGCCAGCCACCTCCAGGACTGGAGCGTGGCGCTGCGTGCATTCCTGGAGCAGCCGTGGGGGCACGGACTCGGCACGACTGACGCTATCGCGATACGGTTCTGGCGCGCCTCGCTCAGCTCCGACAACATGTATTTCTCGTATGCGGTACAGCTGGGCATTGCCGGATTGCTAGCCCTTGTGGCGATACTCGGTGGAATTCTCGCTTCCGGCTGGCGAGCAGCTCGGTCCGGCTCCACCGACGTGCAGCGAGGCTTCGGTGCCGTAGTGCTGCTTGCCGCTCTCGGGATCTTCATCAACGGGATCACGTCCATCGTGTTCAGCTCGCTCATGCTCGGCTACCTGTTCTTCCTCTTCGCGGGCGCGCTGGTGACCACGGCGCAACGGGAAAAGAACTGACGCTCCTGACCGTCGCGCTCGACGTCTCCCACCTCCGGCGATCAGCGGGTGGGATAGCACGGTATGTCAGGGGGATCGCCGGCGCTCTGCGCGAGCGGGCCGATGTCCAGCTCGTCGAGATCGGCGCCGGACTTCACAGGCCTCGGGGCGGGGTCCGGCGAAAGCTCCTCACCGCCGAGCTCGACCTGGCATGGTACCCGGCCCTGGCGCGAAGGAGCGCTGCCCGGGCACGGGCCGACGTCATGCATTGCCCGGAGCCGCGCGGACCACTGCGCCGCGGAGAGCCCCCGCTGGTGGTGACTCTGCACGACCTCGTTCCATTTCATTTCCCGGAGACCATGAGCCGGTGGTCCCGGGTGTACGCCAGGGCGACGCACCGCCCAATCCTGCAAGCGGCCGACCGCATAATCTGCAATTCCACCGACACGGCCAACGACCTGATCGCGCTGCTCCCCGATACCGGGGATCGGATCCGAATAATTCAGCTAGGTGTTGATGCGGCCTTCTTCGATCCGCCGCCGAGTCTGGCTGAGCAAGGCGAGCCGTACATTCTCTTTGTGGGAACGCAGGAGCGGCGGAAGAACCTGGCGCGCCTGGAGAGCGCCGTGGCGATCCTACGGAGTCGTGGATTTCAGCACACCCTGGTCGTGGCGGGGGAAGCGAGCGACAGCGTACGGCTGGACAAGCCGTTCGTGCGGAGGCTGGGAAGCGTGCCA
>JANLGX010000244.1 GCA_024654005.1 Gemmatimonadaceae bacterium
CTGTACGACGAGCCGACCACTGGCCTCGATCCCGTGACGGCGTCCGTGATCGATCAGCTCATGATCCGGCTGCGCGAGCGGCTGTCCGTCACGAGCCTCGTCATCACGCACGACATGAAGAGCGCCTACGCCGTCGGCTCGCGCATCGCGCTGCTGCACCAGGGACGGATCCGGCAGGTCGGCACCGTCGAGGAGATTCAGCAGAGCACCGATCCGATCGTCCGGCAGTTCATCGAGGGCAGGCCGGCTCCCGACGCGGCGCAGCTCGGCGTCTGATGCTTCCCCCCGCGGCGCTGGCACCCACGATCGTCGTGTACGCCGTGCGCGACCGGGCCCGCGCGCTGGTACGGTCGGCGTTTCCGAAAAGGCGCACCCGGGCGATCGTCGTGCGCACGCCGGGCGAGATGGAGAGCGCCTTCCGCCAGAACCTCGTCGACGCGGCGCTCGTGGATCTCGGGTCGGGCACGGAAGACTCGTGGAAGGTGGCCGGACTCTCGCTCGAGTACCCGAGCGCGCCTTTCTTCGGCATGCTGCCGCTCCGATCGGCCGACGGGCCCGCGCTCGCGCGCGCGGCGGCGCTCGAGTTTGCGGACGTGCTGGTAGAGGGCGTGGACGACTCGGTGGCACGCGAGCTCGTGTATCCCCGGACGTTCACGGCGCGGTTCGCCGGGGCTCTTTCGAATCCGCCGCCGTCCGTTGGACTCACCGACGAGCGCCAGCACGCCGTCTGGCGGATCATCGTGGGGCAGGCGGGACGTCCCGTGCGCACCGGAGCAATAGCCGACGCGATGGGGCTCAGCCGCGAGCATTTGAGCCGGGTGTTCGCGAGCGCCGGCGCACCCAACCTCAAACGCGTGATCGATCTCGTGCGGCTGATAGCCGCCGCGGAGCTGGCGAAGAACCCCGGCTACGACGTGCGCGACGTCGCCGCGGTGCTCGGCTTCGCGTCGTCGTCGCACCTGTCGAGCACCTCGCAGCGGATCGTGGGCTCGCGGCCCGCGTCGCTGTCGCGCTTACGCACAGTAGATCTCGTCGAGCGCTTTTCGCAGGGGCGAGGACGAAGTCGCCGGTGAGATCCGGCGGTCGCCCTCCTCAACCTCGGCGGCCTTCTGCCGCTCGATGAACGTGAGAAAGCCGGCCAGCAGACGCGTCACGGTCGCGGCGCGGGTCGCGAGCGCGGCCAGCGAGTCCTGCGGGAGCGCGCCGGAATGCCGCGCGATGGCGAGCTGAGTCTCGAAAGTCGTGAGCGAGCGGCGCGCCTGCTCGAACATGCGCTGCTGGTCGAGCGCGTCGCCGCGGCCGTACCCGTCGGCGATCCCCGTGGCGAGCATCGTGGCGGATTGAACGAGCGCTTCGACGAACCAGGAGCACTCCCTGCGGCCGTGCTGCCGGGCGACGCGCAGCGTCTCGCCGCCGAGCGCGACGGCCTCCTGCCACAGCTTGAGATCCTTTACGCCCGTCGCCATCCCCCAGGGTCGGTACGGACCGTGCCGTATGCGTCATCGAAAAACCGCCGGCGAGTGTTTCCCGCCGCCACAACGAGGTGCATCTGATGGCCCGCTATCCCGGCTGGATCGGTCTCTCCCTCGCTCTTGGATCTCTCGCCTGCTCCGCGCGCGGCCCCGTCGCGCCGCTGCCGGAGCCCACTCCGCGCCTGCCGGAGGTCGAGCGGGACGTGCGGATCGGAGTCGTGCAGGCGGCGGACAGCGTCATGGTGGGGAGCACCGGTGATTTCACGGTGACGGAGCGCGGCACCAACCGCGTGCTGGCGTCGGGCTCGAACGCGGCCGCGACCGTGACGCGCGCCGGAGGGGGAGCGGGATATCTGGTCAGGCTCGGCAACGCCACGGCGGAATCCGCCAATCCCGTGCGCGTGACTTCCGCGGCCGGCGTGACGATCAACGGGCAGCAGTACCGCGGGAGCGCGGAAGTCGGCGTCAACTCCGCGGGGACGCTGGCGGGGATCAACGACGTGCCGGTCGAGCAGTACCTGTACGGCGTCGTCCCGCGCGAGCTCGGCCCGAACGTTTTTCCCGAGATCGAAGCGCAGAAGGTTCAGGCGATCGCCGCGCGCACCTACACCGTCGCGTATTTCGGCCGCCGGGCGGCCGACGGGTACGATCTGCGCGCCACGGTGGACGATCAGGTGTACGGCGGACGCTCCGCCGAGCATCCGGTGTCCACCGCCGCGGTCGACGCGACGCGCGGAATCGTCATGCGCCACGGCGGCCAGCTCATCATCGCGCGCTACTCGTCCACGTCGGGTGGGCACACCGCGAACAACGAAGAGTCGTTCGCGGAGAATCCGATCCCGTACATGCGGGGCGTGCCCGACATGCCGCCGACCGCGGGACCAACGTTCGTCGCGAGCCTCGAGGCGTTCAAGTCGGCGCCCTACATCACCGATTTCAGACAGCCGGCGGCGCCCTTCGATCCCGACCGTCCGCGGTACCACCGCTGGGTCGTAGAGTGGTCGCCAACCGAGCTGAGCTCGATCGTCTCGACGTTCGCGCAGCGCAACGTGGGGCTCGTGCGGGAGCTCAAGGTCATTCAGCGCGGTCCATCGGGCCGGATCATTTCCCTGGAGATCGCGACCGATTCAGGGTCGTTCCCGGCGTCGATGGGGACGATCCGCGCGGCGCTGAAATACGTGAACGCGACGGGGGGGCTGAGCAATCTGCCGAGCACGCTGTTCTTCGTGGAGCCGGTCGAGCAAAACGGGGCGGCGGTGCCGGGATCCTTCCGCGTTTACGGCGGAGGGTTCGGTCACGGGACCGGAATGGCGCAGGTGGGAGCGGTGCTAATGGCGCGGGCGGGGAGGACGTACGAGCAGATTTTGAAGCACTACTACACAGGGATCGAGCTGATTCGGGCGTACTAGGCTACAGCGGTGGCTCGGAGCGGGGCTCAGCGGATTCCCCGGCAACAGCCGAGGAGCCTTTCCTGCTAACTTGAATCACCCATGGGCTTGTGATATTTTTCACAAGCCCTCCGGGACCCCGCCGGCAGCCCAAAAACGGCCCGGCTCTTACCACTCAGAACACAACCGTTATGCCCGCTGAAACGACACTTCGCCCCGGGGAGATCAAGGACATCCTCCTCCGTGAGATCGAGGCCGCCGACCTCCACGAGCTGGACGTAGAGGAAGTCGGTACCGTCCTCGAGGTCCGGGACGGGATCGCCCGCATCTATGGCCTGGCCAAAGCGATGGCCGGCGAGATGCTCGAGGCGACCTCCTCCGAGACTGGCGCGAAGATCGTCGGACTGGCGCTGAACCTCGAAGAGGACAACATCGGCGCGGTCATCCTCGGCGACTACCTCCAGCTCAAGGAAGGCGACGAAGTTCGCCGCACCGGCCGCGTGCTCGAGGTCCCGGTTGGACCCGAGATGATCGGCCGCGTCGTGGACGCGCTCGGCAACCCCGTGGACGATCGCGGTCCGATCGGCACGAAGCACACGCGCAAGGTCGAGTCCGAGGCGCCCGGCATCATCGTGCGGCAGCCGGTCCGCGAGCCGATCCAGACGGGACTCAAGGCGATCGACTCCATGATCCCGATCGGCCGCGGCCAGCGCGAGCTGATCATCGGCGACCGCGGCACGGGCAAGACCGCCATCGCGGTGGACACCATCATCAATCAGAAGGGCACCGGCGTCATTTGCGTGTACGTCGCGATCGGCCAGAAGAAGTCGACCGTCGCGGCGGTCGTCGAAAAGCTGCGGCAGGCGGGCGCGATGGAGTTCACGATCGTCGTCGTGGCCGGCGCGTCCGACCCGGCGCCGATGCAATACATCGCTCCCTACTCCGGCTGCGCGATGGCCGAGTACTTCATGTACAACGAAGGCAAGCCTACGCTGTGCGTGTACGACGACCTGTCCAAGCAGGCCGCGGCGTACCGGCAGATCTCGCTGGTGCTGCGCCGCCCACCGGGACGCGAGGCGTATCCGGGCGACGTGTTCTATCTGCACTCGCGGCTGCTCGAGCGCGCGGCGAAGCTGCGCGAGGATCCGGGCGTCGTCGACAAGAACATCCTGAAGCCGGGTGGATCGCTCACCGCGCTGCCGATCATCGAGACGCAGGCCGGTGACGTGTCCGCGTACATCCCGACCAACGTGATCTCGATCACCGACGGGCAGATCTTTCTCGAGTCGGATCTCTTCTTCGCCGGCGTTCGCCCCGCGGTCAACGTCGGCATCTCGGTGTCGCGCGTCGGCGGCGCGGCGCAGATCAAGGCGATGAAGTCCGTCGCCGGCCGGCTCCGCCTGGACCTCGCGCAGTACCGCGAGCTGGAAGCGTTCTCCTCGTTCGCCTCCGATCTCGACGCCGCGACCAAGCGGCAGCTCGAGCGCGGCGCGCGCACGGTCGAGATCCTCAAGCAGCCGCAGTACCAGCCGATGCCGGTCGAGCAGCAGGTCGTGATCATCTACGCGGTGACGAACGGCTACCTGGATCAGATCGAGGTCTCCGAGGTGCGCGCGTGGGAGCGCGACTTCCTCGAGGTGATGGCCAGCCAGCACGGCGACGTCCTCGACAAGATCCGGAACGAGAAGGTCATGTCGAAGGACACGGAAGCGGCGCTGAAGTCGGCGATAGAAGCATTCAACCAATCGCGTACGCCTGCGAATGCCGCTGTGTAACTCGAACTGCGCTATTGGCTATTGGCTCTTGGCTTTTGGCCAACAGCTAACAGCCAACAGCCAACGGCTGCCGTTCAATGGCTAAAGGCCGCGAGCTCAAGGGCCGCATCAAGTCCGTCGAGAACACGCGCAAGATCACGCGCACGATGGAGATGGTCGCCACTTCCAAGATGAAGCGCGCGCAGGACCGCGTGCACGCCGCGCGGCCGTACGCGCTGGTGCTGCGCGAGGTCATCTCGAGCGTGTACTCGCCGGACGTGGCCGACAGGTTCCCGCTGCTGCGGCAGCCCGAGAGCGTAAAGCGCGCGGCGATCCTGCTCATCACGTCCAACCGCGGACTGGCGGGCGGCTTCAACGCCAACCTGATCAAGGAAGCGCGCAACCTCATCGTTCGCCTGGAAGCCGCGGGCACCGCGACGGAGCTACACATCGTCGGCCGCAAGGGACTCGGCTACTTCAAGTACATCGGGCGCGAGGTGAAGACGAGCCGTACCGACATCACCGACAAGCCGACGTCGGCCGATGCGGCGTCGCTGTCCGACGCGCTGATGGACGATTTCGCCGCCGGCCGGCTCGACGCCGTGTACGTCGTGTACGCCAAGTTCAACTCGGCCCTGTCCACGCCGCCCGTGTCGGAGCAGGTGCTGCCGGTGCAGCCGCCGGCGCGTGAAGCAGGCAAGCAGGGACTGCAGCGCGATTACCTGCTGTATCCGTCCGCGGACGCGATCCTCGGCGAGCTGCTCCCGCTGTACGTGCGCAACACGGTGTACCGCGCGCTCGCGGAGTCGAACGCGGGCGAGCAGGGCGCGCGGCGGACGGCGATGAAGAACGCCACCGAGAACGCGAGCGAGATGATCAACGGACTTCGCAGGACATTCAACCGCGCCCGTCAGGCGCAGATCACCCAGGAGATCGCCGAGATCGTCGGCGGTGCCGCGGGCTTACAGGGATAAGAAATGGCCACTGCTGTAAAGACTGAGAAGAACGTCGGACGCGTCGTCCAGGTCATCGGACCGGTGCTCGACGTCGAGTTCGAACCCGAGAATCTGCCGGAGCTGTACAACGCTTTGCGGATCCAGGCGACCACCGACTACGGCCAGGTCATCGACGTG
>JANLGX010000248.1 GCA_024654005.1 Gemmatimonadaceae bacterium
CAACGACTGTCCATGAAACAGCTCGCCGGGGCTCCACGGCAATCACCCACCCTCTTGTTGAGGAAAGACGGTCTCACAGCGACCGAGTCGACCAGAGTCAGCCCAATAGAGATTGCTCGATGTCGATCCCGAGAAGAACACTTCGCTCATGTAGAGGTACCGTGGGCGCTGGCTAGAATCGTTGAATGACGCGGGATAGAGCGCCACGAGAGTGACCCTACTCTGCGTGCTTTCGCTACGCTCTTGGACGGAAATCCCTACAAGATACTGACCGTCCGCATCGATGGCGGTCAGAAAATCGTCTGGACCAGGTGCGAGGAGGATTCCGCGGCGCTCCCACTCCGCCCGAAGCGCTGCGAAGTCCCCATTCTCCGACAACGCAGCCGTTATGCGGTTGCGGATCGTCGTGTTGGCGACCGGGTCGCCGGTCCGGATCCCGGAGGGAGGAGTTGCCCACTCTGGAGGAGGGCACCGGAGGACGACAGCCGGCTCTGCCTCGCCGCACCCAACCCCAACCAAGGCCACCGCTATCGCGGCACCGAAGAGCATGGGGAGACGCGCGCGGACCATAGCGAAATTCTACGCCCGGAGCGGCGACTCCGTCAACGCGGGCCCCGGAGATGCCGTCCTACAGCGGATCGACGCCGTTTCCCTCGACGGCTGCGGATCCGGCCGGGTACGGTGGCCTCGTTGGCGGCCAGCAGGGCCTTGCGAGCCGCAAGCCCGGGCCCGCCACGTTCGCGTATGCGAACCCACATCCCCGCCTTCGTGCAGCACCTCATGGCGCGTGCTGCCGCTCCCCGCACCATCGCGAGCTACGAGCGCACCGTGCAGCAGTTCCTCGACCAGCTCGAGGGACGCTCTTCGACGTCCGGCGAGGTCGAGCGCCGTGAACTTCCCTGCCGACCTCGCCTGCGCAAGTGCGCGCAACACGAGACGCCGGTCCCCGTCTTGACACGCTGTGCCAACGATGTAGGATACACACGCACACCATTTGCGCCCGTCCTCTTTCGCGGAGGGGTCACAGGGGCACAATCTTGAGAAAAGTCGCGCTTTCCGTGCTTTTGTCCCTGACATTCGGCGCCCTTCTGGCCGAACAGAGGACGCACGAAACCCGCCGCCGTCCTCGGAGGAGGACGGGCGCAACGGTGCTCGAGCGGTCACCCTGACGGCCGCCAATCGCTTCGTCGTGACCGTGTCATCGGTTCACGGACGTCGCGCTCGTCCACTACACTCTGGGCCGCCAGCACCATTGCTCGGCGGTCTTTGTGTTTGAACAAACTCAGTTTAGCGGATGCCAGGGTACGAGCCAGCTAAGGTGTGGATTCTACAGCGCTTTTGAATGGCCATTGATGGGCGCGCAATGGCAATTCACACTGACCGCATGACGCCGCTGACGCTCACCTGCGCGTCTGGTACCGTGCGCCCGTGATCTCGCCGTACGTCGTAGAATCCCACGATCTGCGTGCCCAGGAGGCGCTGCGGTTGTGGAACTGGCTCCTGGTGCGACAGGGGCTCGCGCCCGGAGCCGGGCTCGAGTCGGTCACGGCAATCGCCGACGCGTGCCTCGGCCTTCACTCGGCGCGCCGGCCGTCGCCGTTCGCCACCGTCCTCGCACGAAGCGCAACACCCGCACTTGCGCTCGACCTGCTCGCAGCGCCCGCGCGGAGCGCACTCATGACCGTTCGCTGCATGCGCAAGACCCTGCACGTCTTGACGCCCGCGCTCGCGGCGGCGGCCCACGCGGCGACCCGCCACTTTCGCGAGCGGGACGCGCTGCACGCGGTCGCACGTGCGGGCGTCAGCGGCCCGGTCCTCCTGCGCCTCGTCGACGCCATCGTTGCGTTGCTCGATCGGGAGGGTCCGCTCCCTCACCGGCAGATCGAGGCGCGGCTGATCAGTGGGCGAGTCCCCGTCGTGCCCGTGCGCCTGGCCCTCAAGCTGGCCTGGGAGCGTGCCGTCGTGGCGTACATCAACGACGCCCCGAGCTGGGACCGGGAGTGGCGCACATTCGCATTGACGCGATCAGCGTTTCCCTCCTTCGATGCCGCGATGGACGGGCGTCGAGCGACCCGCGTGCTAGTGGAGGCGTACCTCGACCGCTACGGTCCCGCGTCCATGCGAGACATGATGTGGTGGTCGGGCCTGTCCGGCACAAGCATCGCCGCCGCCATGCGCGACGCACAGCGGGACGTCGCGGCGGTGCGTGCGCCGTGGTGCCGCTCGCCGATGTACATGTACCGGGACCGGCTCGCGGAGTTCCGCGACGCGGGGCCGCGGTCCGCGTGGTCCGGGCTCCAGTTCCTCGCGCACGAGGACGTCGCGCTGAAGGCGTACTTCGAGAGCCGGACGCGTTACCTCGGGCGAGTGCCCACGACGAGGGTGTTCAACCAGATCGGCGAGGCGCGCCCGACCATCGTGAAGGACGGGAAGGTGATCGGTACCTGGCAGTGGAATGCACGCGAGCGCACCGCCGTCTGCGCCCTGGTGCGCGGTGCCGCCACGCCCGCAGTGCAGACCGCCGTTGCACGCCGGGGCCGCGCCGTGACCGAGGCGCTTCGGCTTGGCGCGTCCAAAGGCCTGCAGTCACACGGTGAGGCCGCCCGGCTTCCGGGGACGACGTGAGGGTCGTGTTCCTCAACGGGCCGCCCGGCTGTGGCAAGGACACGGCCGCGCGGTTCGCCGTCGAAAGATTCGGCGGCGTCCACCTCAGTGTGGCGGCGCCCGTCAAACGGGCGGTGCATGAGCTACTCGCAGTGCCTGCGGAATTCGTCGCGGAGCTCGAACACACGTCCGCGTTGAAGGACGTTGCCTCGCCGTGGTTCTTCGGCCAGACGCCACGCCAAGCCTACATCGCGATGACCGAGACCCTCGCCTGCGCTCTCGCCGCGCTCCACAAGGAGGGACCATTCGTGCTCATGCTTCGCGGGCGCCACCTCGTCCGCGAGACCTCGC
>JANLGX010000252.1 GCA_024654005.1 Gemmatimonadaceae bacterium
GCAGCGCGGGGCGCGTGCGGCTCAGCAGGCCGTGGTCAAGCGCGAGGTCCAGAAGAAGGCACAGCAACTCCTCGAGCAGCGCAAGAAGCGCGAACGCGAGAACCGCGGCGACGTCGAGAATCTCGTGCGTGGCATCGGGCACGCAGCCAGCCGTGCCGGCGGAGCCGTGCTTGAGGGCCTGGAGCGCGGGCGGTCGGCTGGTATCTCGTACTTCGGCACGGACGACCCCATCGAGGGCATCAAGGGCGTGGGGTCCGCGCTGACCAAGGGCGAACGATTCACCGGTGAGGATGTTGATCTCGTTAAGCAACTCCCGGAGGGAAGCCGGGCGCGCAAGATCGCGGGCCGCGTAGCCGAAGAGGCGTTCGACCCGCTGAACCTCACGGTCGCCATCGGCGGTGCGCCGATCGCGCGGGGGCTGTCGAAACTTGGTCCGATCGGGCGCGCAGTGGGATCGTTCGTGGAGCCGATCACGACTGGTGGACTCGGCAAGCGCATCGCGGCAGAGACGGGCGTCGGACTGTTGGCGCGCACGGGCGGCGAGATGGCCGTAGAAGCGTTGCCGGAGGACGCACCGGGGGCGGTCAAGGCTGGCGTCGGGATCGGCGCCGGGATACTCAGCGTGGGCGCTGGCATCAAGGCGACGCGAAGTGCTGCCCGCGGGGCGCGGGCTGGCCGCGAGGCCGTGGAGAGCGCGGCGCTGCGGCGGGAGATTGATCGGCCGCTCATCGAGACCGATCTCAGTGGCGGGATGCGTGCGACGCAGGTGGCGGCGCCGAGTGGACTCGCGCAGCGGGCGCAGGCAGTGCTCGCGCGACGCGCGGCAGGGCGGCAGACCGTCGGGCGTGTGCCGAGCGGCGGGTCGTTCTTCACGCCGGAGGAGCTTGTCGCAGAGGCGAAGGCGCTCGGGCTCGATGACGTGCCGACGGTGAGCGCGCTCAAAGGCAACCGTGGAGCCGCCATCGACCTCGAGGTGCGCATCGTTGACGCAAGGGGCGTGCGCGACGCCGAGGGCAACGTGCTCGACCTGCCGCGCGCTCGCGGCTTCGGCCCCGGCCCGGCGACACCGGAGGGCGTGGCTGCGGAAGCGAGCCGCCTGATCACGACACCGGGAGCGCGCGAGGGGATGCGCGCCGGCGAGCGCGAGGCCGAGCGCCGACTCCGGCTGCTCGCCGGCGTGGCCGAGGATGCCGACGACGCGACGATCGCGCGCATGGTGCGCGAGTCCGTGCTCAAAGAAGCCGACGTGCCGAACGCGGACGCGCTCTACGCCGCGCAGCGTGACGTCTACGACAAGTTCGACACCGAGCGCCTGACGCCGTCGAAGAAGGACGAGGCGCTGCGCATGCTGGCGAAGCGGCAGACGCAGGCGCGCGGCGGCGAGGCTCAGGTCGTGACGCCGAGCGGCCTCCGGCCGCGTACGCCGTACGAGTCCGCGCGCGCGCTGATCACGAAGCACGAGACTGGCTATGGCGTGCTGACAGACGCCGCGAAGGGGCGAGAGGTCACGGCTCGGGAGATCGATGCTGAGGCGGCACGGCGAGCCGGTGCCAACAACTACGCCGCGCAGTCAGAGCGTGAGCGCGTGACGGCGCAGATGCGCCCGGTCGTCGAGCGCGAGGTCGAGCAGATCCGCGAGGCGCTCCGCATCGTCGAGCAGGGGCCGGAGGGCGTCGCCACGCAGCGCGCGCCGGAGCCGGAGCAGCCTCGCGCGGCGGCCGAGCCGGGCATCGAGACGCCGGGCGAGCGATACCAGACGCTGCCCGGGCGGAGCCGCCGCAAGGCCGCGCTCGCCGCGTACGAGGCTGGGGAACTGTCCTACAACCGCGAGACGAGCCTGTGGCAGCTCGGACCACGCACGGCGCGCACGGCCAATGAAGTGCTCGACGCGGCGAAGCGCGACGGATGGCGCAGTCCCGACGAGCGCACGGCGAAGGCTACTCGCGACCGCGCGATCGCCGATGAGAACGCGGCGCGCATCCGCGAGACAGTCGCGCGGATTGAGGGTGAGCAGGCCGCGCCCACAGCACGCGCAGCCGATATGGAAGCGGCCCGCCAGGAGTTCGCGGCGCGCGAGGGAGCGCCGGAGCGTGCGCTCGCGCTCGACCCACGGGCGGACGCAGAGGAGTTGGCCGACGCGCTGCGTAGTCCCGAGGTGCGCTCGTACATGTTGACTGGCGAAGGGGACGCCCCGGACATCCCACGCATCGGTGACACCGAGTACGTGATCTCCGCGATCGAGACGGCCCGCCGCGACCCTGCCAATGCGGGCATTGTCGACGAGCTCGATGCGTTGAACAGGCTCTATCGCCAGCAGGGCGGACCGACGGCGGGGCCACCAACCTCGGCGATGTCCGAGCGGAACAGGCCGCGGGCTGAGGCAGTGCAACGTGCCGAGGGCGCGCAGATGCTTGACGAGGCGACTGCGCTCGGCATGCAGGTGAACGACGCGCGTCGGCAGGCGCTGCTGAACGGTGACACGCGTGCGGTCGAAGCGATGCGGCGATCACTCGCTGCTTTCCGTGTCGACAGGCGCGTCGCGGAGAGCGCGGCGGCGCGCAGGGCGGCCCGCACAGCCGAGCCGCCCCCGAGTGCCGCCCCGCAGCCGCAAGCCGCGCCAGCCCCGTCGCAAACGCGCAGCGCGGCTCCTGCTGACGATGCCGAGCTCATCGCGGCGGCTCGCGAGGCCGGAGTGCTGTCACGGGCGCTGGATGAGCGGATCGCTGGCGGTGGGCGGCTCCGTGCATCCGAGCGCCGGTCGCTGCAGCAGCGCATCGCAGAGCAGCCGACGCCGGAGCGCGGGCTCGTGCCGGTGGATGAACCGCCAGCGCAAGCGGCCAGCGAGGCAATCATCGAGCCCGAGGCGGGCATGGCTGCCGCTGCCGACGAGGGCTTCGCGCGCGGCCTCGCCGGTGAAGTCCCGCCACGACAGACCGAGCCGGGGGCTGCTCCCCTCCGCGCTCTCTCGCCCGGTGACGACGCCCCCCTCGCGTTGCCGCCGGGCACCCCACCGGGCGGAGGCCCGCCGACGGTTACCTCTCGACCGCCGGCGGGTCCGCCGCCTCCCGATCCGCCCCCGCCCCCGGGCGCAGGCGTCCCACCTCCGCCGCCCCCCGGTGGCACACCGCCCGACCCGCGCTTCGACATGCCTGCGCCGGGCGACCGTGGCATCGCGGAGTTCCTCGCGCGCGAGGACGAGTCGCTGCTCACGCCGGGTCCGGTAGCGGAGATGGCGCTCAGCAAGCCGATCATCCGGCAGGGCGCGATCTTCCTGAACCCGTCGCTCGACCTCGATCGCGCGCTTCACGTTGCGTACAACGCCGAGGGCGACGTGCAGGCAGCGTTGCGCACGAAGTGGAAGCCGCGCGAGGCGGCACTCGTGGACGAGATTCGCGCCGCGTGGGACGAGCAGGCCCCGCGCTACGTCGGACCCGACGACTGGATCGGCGCCGGCCGCATGGCCGATGCCTTCTGGCATCCCGACTTCTATGCCGACGTGTCGCCCCGCCTGCGCGCCGCTATCCGCGCTGCGGGTGACGACGGCCTCGACGTGATGCGCGAGATGCGCGCCGACTGGGGCTCGGACGTGATGCCGTTCCGTGGCGAGCACCCGGACTTCGAGTACCTCCCGACGGTGAACGTGCATGAGGACTACCTCGACCAGCTCGACCGCACGGCCGACTCCCTGTCATCCGGAAGCCGCACGAAGGAACGCGTGTGGGAACGACCATATGACCGATGGAAGCGCGCGCAGGAGACGGGGCGACCGTTCGAGCCGGAGCTCGACCTCGCCACGCTGCTCGACCATCACCGCGAATCGATGGCGCGGCTG
>JANLGX010000253.1 GCA_024654005.1 Gemmatimonadaceae bacterium
CGCGGAATGCCACGCTGGCGCCAGGCATGCGTGGCGGATCGTGCGACGCGGCGCAACGTTGGCCACAGCGCAGGCATACGCCAACGAGTGCATCAAGCGTATGGGTAAGTCTGTCTACGGCGGTGGTCCCTATATTCCCGCCCCTCCGGGCATTGAGCCTCCGCCTGGGTACGGGTACGACTTGCAGCTCGTAACGCATGATGCGCCGCACGAGAACTGCGCCTGCGGTATCTACGCCGCAACCGACGAGGCAACCCCGCGCGAATACCTCCCGCTCGATAGAGCCGTCTATGGAAAGGTGAAGCTGTGGGGCCGGGTCATCCCGGGCTCGAAGGGGCTGCGCGCCGAGTTTGCCTACCCGTCCGAATTCCATGTCCCCAAGGGATTGGCTGACGATCCGACGTTGAAGGCGTTCGGCGTCCCGATCGTCGTCGAGGAAGCACCGCCCGCCGTGCGTGGTCGGACGCTTATCGCCGTTGCGCCGCCCGCCGTGCGTGGTCGGACGCTTATCGCCGTTGCGCTCATCTGGGTGGGTTGGGCCTCGTTCGTTGCCGCGCTGGCTTGGCGGGTGTTGTGAGCGCCGAGCGTGAGGTGCGCCATGCGACCGCGACGCACTTGCCGTCGCCGATGCCGAGGCCCAACGCCCGGGCGCGCATCGAACGGCAAGCCCGTCAGGACTACCGCGAAACCGTCGACCGGCATCTCCTCCGGGCCGAGCGCGACCTGTACGTGCTCACCCGCATCGACGGGCCGCGCGCCGACGGATACCTCGAGATCGTGAAGGCACTCGTCCAGTCCCGCTCGCAGCTCGACGCGCTCGAAGGCGCCGACTTCACCCCGGAAGGAGCGTAACCCGATGTCCGCCGCTGCTACGCCGACTGTGAATGAGAAGCTCGCCGAGCTGCGCCGGCCGTTCAGCGTGGCCGCTGTGAAGATGAAGCCGCAAGCGACGACGGGTGAAGGCGACGCGATGAAGGGGCTCGTCACCTACTACGTTGATTCCCGCCTGGTTGTCGCCCGGTTGAACGCCGTGGTGGGTGCGGATTCGTGGGAGGACGAGTACTGTCTTTTGTGCGAGGGCGCGTTAGCGCCTGGCGTCGGCATTCCTGTCCAATGCTCGCTGACGGTGCTGGGCGTGACGAAGGTTGACGTCGGCCAGATCGCGCCGGGCGCCCCTGATGATAAGGCGTGGAAGTCGGCTTACTCTGATGCGTTTAAGCGGGCGGCGGTGAAGTTCGAGGTTGCCGCCTACCTGTATGGAAGCCCGCAGGTGTGGGCGCCGGTCAAGGTTGGCCGGAACGGGAAAGCGCAGGGGTTCAAGCCGGAGGGGATTACGCAGGCGCGGAACCATTACGCGCAGTGGATTGCGACCCCCCGTATCAAGGAGTTGTACGGCGAGCCGTTGGACCATGGCGACGCCGACGTGGAATCCGCCGACGTGGAATCCGCCGAGGGAACCGGCGGCCAGGCGGGCGCAGCCGGAGAAGCCATGCAGAGTGCGGCTGCGCCCGCCGCAAAGCGCGAGGCGTCGTTCGAGCAGAAGGGCCAGATCACCGTGCTGATGAAGGAGTGTGCGAAGCAGCACGGCAGGACTGTTGCGGAGGTTCGGGCGGCGTTGGAGCACGACAACGGCGACCTCCGCGAGCTTAATGCTGCGGCGGCGGACGTGCTTATCGGGAAGCTTGAGCGGTGGGCGAAGCAGACGCCGAAGGCTGCCGCTGCCGCTGGGGAGATTAAGGCATGATCGGCAACCCGGTCTGCGCATTCCACGGCATGACAGCCGAGGAGCACGAGCACGGCCGCTGCCTCTACTGCTGCCTGTGCTTCGAGACGCTGACGCCAGACGAGTGCTGGGCGGACGAGAGCGGCGACAGGTGGGACATGTGCCGCGACTGCGGAGAGCGTGACTCGCGGGCGCGCTACCCCGCTCGTCTGTCCGGGGAGGCCGACCATGACGAGTGAGCGCGCGGGACTTTGGACGTTCTTGAAGCTGCCCGCGCGTGATGAGGATGCGTGTCCTCGG
>JANLGX010000255.1 GCA_024654005.1 Gemmatimonadaceae bacterium
CCGAGCGCGCGGGCGGCGAGGTAGGTGGAGCAGGCGGAATCGACTCCGCCGGACAGCGCAACCACGATCTTGCTGAAGCGCCGCCGCTCCATCTCGTCCCGGATGAAGGCAACCAGCCACTCCGTCGTCAGCTTCGGGTCGATCTCGATCGGCGGCGGGGAGAGCGGGCGCTCGATCACGCGGGTGACCTTGAGGCCGCCCTTCTTCTTCCCGTTTCCGGCGACCGACCCCTTGTCGGATTTCGCCGGCTTCGCCGCTTTCTTCGCGGCGGGCTTCTTTTTCGCCTTGTCGTACTCGAGCTCGACCGGATCACCGCGCTTGATGCGCTGCACGTTCTCCAGCATGTGCGGCAAAAGCGTCTCGAAGTCGCTCAGGAGCGGCATGTCCGAGCGCGCCTTGGTCACGTCGGTCATGTCCACGGTGACGCTGACGATCCCTTCGTTCCAGACCGGGCCGCGCGCGCGGATGTCGCCCTTCGGTCCGACGACCACGGAGCCGCCCGTCAACAGCTTGCCGCCCTCGCTGCCCACGAGCTGCGCGACGGAGACGTACATGCCGTGCTCCTCCGCGATGTCGCGCGCGAGCCGGTCCCAGCGGTCGAGCGTGGCCGGTCCTGGCGCCGGCGCGTCCTCCGGCTCGCGCTGCCAGGGGCCGCGCCCTGGGGACGCCGAGTGAATCAATAGCAGTCGAGCGCCGTCGAGGGCTGCAATGGTTCCCATGAAGCTGTGCCACGCATCCTCGCACACGACCATTGCCACGCGGCCGACGGACGTGTCGAACGCGCGCAGCTCGAGCCCGCGATCCACGAAGCGCTCCTCGTCGAACAGCCCGTACGTCGGGAGAAAGAGCTTCCGGTGCACGTGCCGGACGACCGGCGCTTCGCCGCCGAGCGTGACGTACAGCGCGCTGTTGTACAGCGAGTTCTGGAACAGCTCGTAGAAGCCCAGGGCGACGTCGAGCGTGCGGGCGCCGCCCGTGGCGTCGGTGTACACTTTGTGGAGGTCGGCCGCGAGCGTCCCCGCGGTGACCGCGACCTCGCGGACGCCGCCTTCCACGAAGTAGCCCGTGAGCGCGGACTCCGCGAAATGCACGAGCTCCGGCCGGGGGTCCAGCTCGTCGAGCTGGGCAAAGACGGGCCCGAGCCGCTCGAGGCTGCCGGCGTAATCACCTTTGCGCGGTTTGAACTGTACCGTCGCCAGGTGTACTAGTGAATGCATTGGCCGAACATTACATGACACCTCCACCCTTCGCACCTGTGCGCCCGAATCACAGGACCGCGGGACTCGTAGCGGCGATCGCCGCCGGAATCCTCGCGCTCCCGCACGCCGCGGGCGCGCAGCAGCGCGAGCCCTGGCAGATCGTCACGCCGCCGCAGGCCTCGCTGGTGCTGGCGCGGGACGGCTCGATGATCGGAGAGATCGGCCGCGAGCGGCGGGTGTCCATAGCTCTTGCCTCGCTCCCGCCCTACGTGGGGCAGGCGTTCGTCGCCGTGGAAGACCAGCGCTTCTACCAGCACGACGGCGTGGACGTTGTCGGCATCGCGGGCGCGCTCAAGGACAACCTGCTCGGCGAGCGCCGCGGCGCGAGCACCATCACGCAGCAGCTCGTGGGCAACATGCACCCCGACATCATCGACCGGTCCGACCCCGGGATCGGCCGCAAGGTGCGCGAGCAGCAGGCGGCGCGGGAGATGGAGCGGCATTACAACAAGCAGCAGATCCTCGAGGCGTACCTGAACCAGATCGCTTTCGGACACGGCTGGTTCGGGATCGAGGTGGCGGCGCGCCACTATTTCGGCAAGCCCGCCGCGCAGCTCACGCTGGCCGAGGCGGCGACGCTGGCCGCGGTGCCCAAGGGGCCGGCGGTATTCGATCCGCTGCGGAACCCGGACCGCGTGCGGACCCGGCGCAACGTGGTGCTCCGGCTGATGGCCGAGCAGCGGTACATCTCGGCCGCGGCGGCGCGTGCCTCGCAGAGCACGCCACTCGGGCTCGCGCCCAACCGCGGGATGTCGGCGGCCGCGCAGAACTTCGTGAACGTCGTGCGCGTGCAGGCGACACGCGCGGGAATCCCCGTGATGAATGGCGGATATCGCATTTACACGGCGCTCGACCCCGCTCTCCAGAACGCGGCGGTGGCCGCGATCGAAGCGGAAGCGTCGGCGTTCGAGGCGCGGCCCGGCTACAGGCACCCGACGCGGGCGGGCCACACGAGCGGCACGCCGAATTATCTGCAGGGGGTCGCCGTCGCGATCGATCCGTCCAACGGAGACGTGCGCGCGCTCGTGGGCGGGCGCGACTACGAAGACTCGCAGTTCGATCGCGCCGTGGACGGCGAGCGGCAGCCCGGCTCGGCGTTCAAGCCGATCGTGTACGCCGCGGCGATCAATCAGGCGCTCACCCCGCTCACGATCGTGCACGACACCGCCGTCTCCTTCCGGATGACGAACGGCACTTACTACCGGCCGCAGAACTCCGACCGCCGGTTCCTGGGCGCGATGACCCTGCGCGACGCGCTGGCGCGGTCGCGCAACGTCGTGGCGGTGCAGCTCGCGGTAGAGATGGGGATGGACTCCGTCATCGCGATGGCGCGGAGGATGGGGATCAGCTCCCCGATCGCGCCCGGGCCGGCGAGTGCCATCGGGGCTTCGGTCGTCCAGCCGCTCGACATCGTCGCGGCTTTCACGGCTTTCGCGAACCTAGGCACCCCGGTCGAGCCACGCTTTATCCACCGGATCGAGGACAGCCGGGGCCGGACGGTGCATTCCGCCCCCGTCCGGGCCCTGGCGCCGGCCATGGACGCCCGCGTCGCCTTCGTGGTCCGGGAGATGATGCGGGACGTGGTGGACCGGGGAACGGCGACCAGCGTCCGCCGGTTTGTCCCGGCGACGGTCCCCGTGGCCGGCAAGACGGGGACGACCGACGACAATACGGACAGCTGGTTCATCGGTTTGACACCGGACATTGTGGCCGGTGTCTGGTTCGGTTTTGACAGGCCTACGCCGATCAGTGGGGCTGCGGCGGGGGGAACCCTGGCCGCCCCGGCCTGGGGGCGGATGGTGGCCACGATGTACCGGTCCAGGGGCCCCGGCCAGGACTGGACGCCCCCTCCAGGCGTGATCTCGGCCACCGCCGAGCGGGGTACGGGGCTCCTGGCCAGCGACCTGACCCCGGCGGACCGCCGGTACACCGAGTACTTCGTGGAAGGCACCGAGCCGGAGGCCCTCCGGCTCGACCCTTGGAGGCTCCTTGGGCGGGGTCCCCTGCAATAACTGCTTGCCGCCTTCCGAATCCCGTTCTACATTGACGAACCCGTTTTGTGGCGCGCGCTCGTATGGGTCGAGCGTGGGTCTTGAGGCAACCCCCCAGGAGTCGAACAGCATGTCGAATCGTATCGTCACTCGTTGTGCCAGCTTGTTGCTTGCGGCCTTCGTCGTCGCTGGTTGTAGCGACGATGAGCCGACAGGCATAGACGTCCTCCCGTTTGACGTCTCGCCGATTTCGTTCGCCGTTGATCAGGGCGCATCCAAGCAGATGAAGATCACGGGCATTGCCATGAGCGACGTGACGTGGGAGTCGACGAACCCAGCCATCGCTAGCGTCTCGTCCACCGGCCTGGTCACCGGCGTCGCCGTTGGCGGACCGATCGCGATCACGGCCAGATCCAAGGCCAATCCGACGACCGACCTCGCATCGGCGACCTTCCAGGTGAACGCCGTGCTCTCGGGAACCGTCATCCAGCGGAATACCGACAACATCATCTCGCTCTCCGCGCGGACACGGTACCGCGTCTTCATTCCTGAAGGCACGACCAGCGTCACCTTCCGTCTCCTTGGCCCGAACGGCGACGCCGATTTCTTCGTCCGCTTCGGCGCGGCGCCTGTTGTTTCGTACTCGGCGTCCAACAACACCTCGTCGTCCTGCGTTTCGGCCGGCGCCGGGACCAACGAGAGCTGCACCTTCACGAACCCCGCGGAAGGCACGTGGTACATCCTCGTCGACCCGTACGAGGCGTTCACCGACGCGAACCTGAGAGTCAGCACGACGCCGTAATTTCGAACGCTGCAAAGTCAACGGGCCCCGCGAAGTCGCGGGGCCCGTTTTGCATTCAGCACTTCCGGCCGCGCATCAGGCCACCGCCTCCAGCGGCTGCGCCGGCTCCTCCGGCTGCACCAGCGCGATGTCCAGCACCTGGTTCAGCGTCTCCACCGGGTGGAAGGTCAGCAGCTCGCGTACTTCCTCCGGCACGTCCTCGACGTCGGCTTCGTTCGCCTTCGGAATGATCACGGTCGTGATCCCGGCGCGGTGCGCGCCGAGCACCTTCTCCTTGAGCCCGCCGATCGGCAGCACCCGGCCGCGCAGCGTGATCTCGCCGGTCATGGCGACGTCGCGCCGCACGGGGCGCCCCGACATCTCCGACACGAGCGCGGTGGCGATCGCGATGCCCGCTGACGGGCCGTCCTTCGGGATCGCGCCCGCCGGAACGTGGATGTGCGCCTCGATTGCGCCCAGCCGGTCGCGCGGAATGCCGAGCTCCGACGCGTTGTTCGTGGCGTAGGTGAACGCCGCGCGCGCCGATTCCTTCATTACATCGCCGAGCTGACCAGTGAGAATCAGCGAGACCGCGCCGCTGGGACCGACCTGCTCGCCGTCGTTGGCGCGGTTCCCGTAGAAGCGTCTGATCGACGCCTCGACGAACATGATGTCGCCGCCCATCGGCGTGTAGTACATCCCGGTAGCGATGCCGATCTCGTTCTCTTCCTTCGCGTGCTCGGGGTGCACCTTCGGCCGGCCGAGCAGCTCGCGCACCTCGTCGGCCTCGATCTTCTCGGGCACGGTCTCGCCGCCGGCGATCTTCCGCGCGACCTTCCGCGCGACCGCGCCGATCTGGCGCTCGAGCTGGCGCACGCCGCTCTCCCGCGTGTGGCCTGAGATGATCGACGCGATCGCTTCGTCACTGATCTCGATCTTCTTGTCGGCGAGTCCCGACTCCTCGAGCTGCCGCGGGAGTAGGTACTTCTTCGCGATCTGGAGCTTCTCGCGCTCGGTGTAGCCGGCGAACTCCACCACTTCCATACGGTCGAGCAGCGGACCGGGGATCGTCTGCTGCAGGTTTGCGGTCGCGATGAAGATCACCTCGCTGAGATCAAACGGCACGCCGAGGTAATGGTCGGTGAACGTATCGTTCTGCGCGGGGTCGAGCACCTCGAGCAGCGCGCTAGCGGGATCGCCCTGGAACGACACGCCGAGCTTGTCCACTTCGTCGAGCAGGAAGACCGGGTTCTTGGTGCCGGCCTGCTTCATCCCCTGGATGATGCGGCCGGGCATCGCGCCGACGTACGTGCGCCGGTGCCCGCGGATGTCGGCCTCGTCGCGCGCGCCGCCGAGCGAGACGCGGACGTACTCGCGGCCGAGAGCGCGCGCTACGGACTTCGCGATGGAAGTCTTGCCGACACCCGGCGGTCCCACGAACAGGAGGATCGGACCCTTGGCCATAGCGCGCGACTTCACTTCCTTGGAGTCGGTGATGGACCGGTCCTCCAGCTCGCCGATCTTGAGCGCGGGCGTGGCTTCGTCCCTCACGGGCTGGAGCTTGGACGCCGGCAGCTCGCCGACCTCCTCGACTTCGTGCGCGAGCTGCTCCGCGCGGAGCTGCCGCACAGCGAGGAATTCCAGCACGCGATCCTTCACGTCCTTCAATCCGTAGTGATCTTCCTCGAGCACCTCGGTCGCGTTCCTCAAATCGAGGTGGTCGTCGGAGCGCTCGTTCCACGGCAGCTCGGCGATCCACTCGAGGTACGTGCGGATTACCTGCGCTTCCATTGATTCGCGACCCGCGCGCTCCAGGCGGCCCAGCTCGCGCTCGACTTCGGCGCGCGCCTCCTTGGGAAGCTCGAGCTTGGTCAGCTTCTCGCGCAGCTCGACGATCTCCTTGGCCTGATCATCGTCGCCGAGCTCTTTCTGAATCGTCTTGAGCTGCTCGCGCAGGTACATCTCGCGTTGCCGCTCGCCCAGCTCCTCCTGTACCTGCGACTTGATCTCTTCCTGCGCTTCGAGCAGGCCGACGTGCCGCTGGATGTGCACGAGCACGCGGCGGAGCCGTTCCTCGACGCTCAGCGTCTCGAGCAGTCCCTGCTTCTCGGGCACGGGCAAGTCTATGTAACCCGCCACGAGGTCCGCGAAGCGCCCGGGATCGGTGACCGACTCGAGCACCTGATGCACGACTTCTTCCGGCAGTCCGCGGCGCTCGCCCAAGTCGGCCGCGCGCTCGCGCGTCTCCTTCTCGAGCGCGACGAACGCGGGATCGTTCCCGTCGATCGGAACCATTTCTTCGGCGGGCATCACCACGGCCGCGAGGAAGCCTTCGGTGGTGGTGTACTGGAGCGCCGTCGCGCGCTGCTCGCCCTGGAGCAGCAGCTGCACGCCGCCGAGTCCGCGCTGGATCTGCCCGATCTTGGCGATGACGCCCATCGAGTACAGGATGTCGGCGGTGGGCTCGTCGCTGTTGTCGCGCTGCGCGACGGCGAAGACGAGGCGGTCTTTCTTCAGGGCGGACTCGATGGCCCGCAAAGTCCCCGGCCGCCCCGCGGCTATCGGCGCGGTGAGTCCGGGAAATATCACGGTCCCGCGCAGGGGCAGGACGGGCATTGTCTGGCGTTCGGTCACAAGAGCAGTGATTAGTGATTAGTGACTAGTGACTAGTAACTGCTTTCTTCCAGCCACCGGGGACTACATGAACCAAAAACCGATTCCATCCGTACTTCCTTTTGCATGAATCGCACTAGATGACATACGCCAATCAGGCGGCTCGGGCAAGCGAATGGGGGCCGGAATGGCGCCATGGCTGCCGGAACGGCTCCGTCCTGTTCAGTCAGGGTCCTCCGTGCTACGTTAGGCCTGTTAGCCCCACCCTAACGTTCCCGGCGAGACATAGTGGCTGATCGCGGTCTAACTACGTCTGATTTCGAGCTCAGGGCCCAGGTAGACAGGGCTCTTTCTGCAAACTACGAGCTAGAGGAAGAGATCGGCCGTGGCGGAATGGGGATCGTCTATCGCGCCCGCGATAAACGATTGAAGCGCGCGGTGGCGGTGAAGCTTCTGCCCCCGGAGCTGTCGTTCCGCTCCGACATCCGCACGCGCTTCCTGCGGGAAGCGGAGACGTCGGCGCAGCTGAGCCACCCCAACATCGTCCCGATCTATACGGTAGGCGAGGAAGGGAACCTCGTCTTCTTCATCATGGCATACATCGGCGGGGACAACCTCGCCAAGCTCATCCACGACCGCGGCCCGCTCGACCCGACAGAGGTGCGCAGGATCCTGCGCGAGGTGGCGGAGGCGCTGCAGTACGCGCACAGCCGCAAGGTGGTGCACCGCGACATCAAGCCCGACAACATCCTGCTGGACGCGGACACGGGGCGCGCGATGGTGACTGATTTCGGCATCGCGCGCGCGGTCATCGAGGGGTCGGGCTCGAAGCTCACGGCGACCGGCATGGCGCTTGGCACGCCCGCGTACATGTCGCCCGAGCAGGCCGCGGGCGACAGCAACATCGACGGCCGGACCGACATCTACTCGCTCGGCGTGGTCGCGTACCAGATGCTGTGCGGCGAGCTGCCGTTCGACGCGCCGAACACGCCGGCGATGCTGGTGAA
>JANLGX010000257.1 GCA_024654005.1 Gemmatimonadaceae bacterium
CTCCTGCTAAGTGTCGAGCTCCTGGCTCCGAACAGCATCGAGGTCTCACCTCGGACACGATTCTCGCGATTTACCGGCATAATCGGTAGATACAAGAACTGCAAAGCTGCGAGCGGCCAGCAAGGAGCTGCCGGCTACGAGCGCTGTTGCCTTCGCTCGCGGCTGGAAGCTTCCAGCTGGCACCTCGCAGCTTGGCAGTTCTATTTGGCAGTTACTTGTATCGGGTGAGCTCCCCCCGCTTGTACTTGCCCCAGTACATGTCCAGCTCGTCCTTCACCTTGCCGTGCAGGATGTACACGCCCAGGAGATTGGGGAACGCCATCCCGAGAATCATCAGATCGCCGAAGTTCAGGATCTGGGTGGACGTGATGATCGAGCCGAGGAAGACGAAGATGCAGAACAGGATGCGGTAGATCTGCGACGTCCCGTCGCCGAACAGCCACGCCCAGCATCGCTCTCCGTAGTACGACCACGAGATCATGGTCGAGTAGGCGAACATCAGCACCGCCGCCGACAGGATCCACGGGAACCACGCGAGGTGCTCGCCCATCGCGCGCGACGTCAGCGCCGCGCCCTTGCTGTTGGCTACAAGATCGGCGTACTCGGGGTTGTTGTAGGCGCCCGTGATGACGATGACCAGCGCGGTCATGGTGCAGACCACCACCGTGTCGATAAACGGCTCGAGCAGCGCTACGATGCCTTCCCGTACCGGGTACTCGGTCTTGGCCGCCGAGTGCGCGATCGCGGCGGAGCCGGCGCCGGCTTCGTTGGAGAACGCCGCTCTCTGGAACCCCACCACGAGCGTACCGATAATTCCGCCATAAGCCGCATCGGGCGAGAACGCCTGCTGCACGATCGCCGCGAACGCAGTCGGGATGGCGCCCGCGTTCACGATCAGAATGTAGATCGAGGCGAGCACGTACACGCCGATCATGAACGGGACGAGCTTCTCGGTCACATGGGCTATTCGCTTGATGCCGCCGATGATCACGATCCCGACGAGCACGGCCATGACCAGCCCGTACACCCACGGATTCGCCGCCAGGAACGGCACCTGCTCCTGGATCGCGTTCAGCGACTGGTTGACCTGGAACGCGTTGCCGCCGCCGAACGAGCCGCCGATGCAGAGGATCGCGAACATGACGGCCAGCACCTTGCCGAACCTCGCCATGCCTTTTTCCGCGAGGCCCTTCGAGAGATAGAACATCGCGCCGCCCATGATCCGGCCGTCGGGGCGGACTTCACGATATTGCTGGCCGAGCGTGACCTCCGTGAACTTCGAGGTCATGCCGATCAGCCCCGCGATGATCATCCAGAACGTGGCGCCCGGACCGCCGATGCTGATCGCGATCGCGACGCCGGCGATGTTGCCGAGACCGACGGTCGCCGATAGCGCGGCGGTCAGCGCCTGAAAGTGCGAGACCTCGCCGGTCTGCCGGGGATCGGTGTACTTCCCGGCCGTCACGTTCAGCGCGTGCCCGAACGCGCGGAAGTTGATGAACCCCATGCGGAACGTGAGGAACACCGCCGCGACCACCAGCCAGAAGACGACCAGCGGCAGCGTGTGCGTGTCGTCCCAGAACAGGAGGTCGAAGAAGAAGACCGCTCCGACGACGGCGTTGACGCGGCCCATGGCGCGGTCGGCCGCGGCCATGAACCCGGTCGCCGGCTCGGTGGCCGCCTCGGGCTGCTGTCCTTCGATCGGGAGGGGGGCGGTATCCCGCCGCTCCTCCTGCGCAGTCCGCAGTGAAGCGGCGCCAGCAGCGGTTGTCTCCTGCGCCGACAGCGAGCCCCAACTTCGCGGCGACACCGCTGTTAGCGCGACGAATACCAGCAGGGCGGACAGGACGAGCCGTACACGTGCCTTCGAGCGAAGCGGCATGATCGGGAAGGTGTGTGTCGCCGGAGCGAGCGGTGAGCGAATCGGTGGTCGCGGCGGGAGCGCCGTTCCGCCGGGTTTTCGATTGACACAAAGTCGGCCCCGTACCTCGATTTAGGTAGCACCCGAGGGACTTTTTTTTCGGTCGATTTTGGCACCGATAGTGCGATATGAGGGAGTGCTCACTGGATCGTATTGCAGGTTGACCCGGGGGCCGAAGGGGGGGGAATGTTCACCACTCTGCTCGAATCGAAGCCAAAAAAGCAGCGGCAATCCGCCGGGACCGTCGCGAGCGTGACGGTGCATCTTGCATTGCTGGTTTTCGCCGTCGTAGCCACTGCCAACGCGCGCTCCGACGCGATGGAGAAGACGCGCGAGGAGAAGCTGAATTACGTCGAGGTGAAGAAGGAGGCGCCGAAGCCGGAGGAGCCGAAGGCCGAGGAGCCCAAGCCGAAGGCGCCGGAGCCGGGGAAGGCCGCTCCGCCGCGGACTCCCTCTGCGCCACGCGTCGAAGCGCCCGCGCCGCCCAAGGGATTCCAGATCCTGCAGGCGCCGGTGAGCATCCCGGTGTCCATCCCGAAGATCGATCTGTCGGCGGCGGTGACCGACGAGTCCGATTTCAGCGGGAAGGGCGTGGCCGGCGGCAGCTCCAGGGGTGTCGCGGGCGGGACAGGCGACGCTGACAGCAAGGGCACTGTCGGCGGGCTGAGCAACCAGCCGTATTTCGAATTCCAGGTCGAGGAGGCGGCGTTTCCATCGGGCGGAAACCCCACGCCGGAATATCCCAATTCGATGCGCGAGTTGGGGATGACCGGCCGCGTGGTGGTGCAGTTCGTCGTCGGTGCGAACGGCCGCGTCGAGCCTGGCAGCATCAAGATCATGGAGTCGACCAACTCGGCGTTCGCCGCCGCCGTTCGCGAGGTGCTTCCGCGCCACCGGTTCTCGCCCGCGAAAATCGGCGGGAAGGCGGTGCGACAGATCGTGCAGCAGCCGTTCATCTTCAGGCTGGATGCGGAGGCGAGCGGTGACTAGTCACTAGTCACCACTCTGTAACTTTCCCCGGTGTTTCAGCGTACTCCCCTCATCCCCCCCTAGAGGACACATCCATGGCAGTCTGGGATAACCTGAAGCGTGAGCTCGACAGCGCCGGCAAGGCGATGCAGGACGTGCTGGAGAAGGCCGGAAAGGCGACCCAGGGCGCGCTCGAGGAAGGGAAGGTCCGCGTGGACGCGTTTCGCGAGCGGCAGCTGGCCGACCGCGCCGCGCAGGCGCTTGGTTACGCCATCTTCCGCGCGGAGCAGAGCGGCTCGCAGCTCGACGCCGACACGAAGGCGCGCCTGACCGCGACGCTGGCCGAGCGCGAGGCCGAGGCCGCGCGACTGGAAGCGCAGCTGTCCAGAACGGCGACGCCGCCGGCCGACAGCGCGGAGCCACCTCCGGCGGTCTAGTGACTTGAGTCAGTCGAAGTAGTCTTGGCTTCACAGGGATTCGTCGCCTACACTTAAGCGACACCCACGGAGCCGAGAGCCTGCCGCAAGATCTAAAGGGACAACTTCAGACCACGCTCGGCGACTCCTACCGCGTAGACCGCGAGCTGCCGGGCGCGGGCATGTCGCGCGTGTTCGTGGCCCACGACCTGTCGCTGGGGCGCGACGTGGTGGTGAAAGTCCTTCCGCCGGACATGGCCGCGGCCGTCAGCGTGCAGCGCTTCAACCGCGAGATCCAGCTCGCCGCGCGGCTGCAGCACCCGCACATCGTTCCGCTGCACGCCACGGGCGAGATATCCGGACTCCCATTCTTCACGATGCCGTTCGTGGAAGGGGAATCGCTGCGCGAGTACCTCGCCAAGAAGGGCGAGCTACCGCTCGCGGAATGCATCCGGATTCTGCGCGACGTCGCGACCGCGCTGGCGTACGCCCACCGGCAGGGCGTAGTGCACCGGGACATCAAGCCCGAGAACGTGCTGCTCACGAGCGGCTCGGCGGTCGTCACCGACTTCGGCGTAGCTAAGGCGCTGAGCGCCTCGACCACCCAGCCGGGAGCGGAGAATCTCACGACGCGCGGCATGGCCGTGGGAACGCCCGCGTACATGTCTCCGGAGCAGGCCGCCGCCGACCCGGGCATCGACGCGCGGACCGACATCTACTCCTGGGGCATCCTGGCGTACGAGATGATCGCGGGACAGCCTCCGTTCACGGGCCGCGGAGCGAGCGCGCTCATCGCCGCCCAGATCGCGGAGACGCCCGAGCCCATCGAACGCAGGCGACCGACCACACCGCACGCGCTCGCCGCGCTGGTCACCCTCTGTCTGGCCAAGCGGCCGGCGGACCGGCCGCAGACGGCGGAGGAGCTGGTGAACACGCTCGACGCGCTGCTCGCCTCCGGCCTCACCAGCGGAGCGGAGATTCCGGCGGGCAGGAAGACACAGTGGCGCAAGGCGCAGCCGTGGGTCGCCGCCGTCGCCGTGATCTCCGCGGTCCTTCTCGGAGCGGCGCTGCTGTTGGCGCCGCAGCTCGATTTTGGCTTCGGCGCGAGCCAGCCGCAGGCCGTGCGGTCCATCGCCGTGCTTCCATTCCTCAACGCCGGTGGCGACCAGCAGGATGAATACTTCTCCGACGGGATGAGCGACGAGCTCAGCACCGCTCTCGGCAAGATACCCGGCCTGCAGGTCGCGTCGCGCACGTCGACGTTCACGTTCAAGGGCGCCGAGAGCACCGACGTGCGGGCGATCGGCGAAAAGCTGAAGGTGGACGCCGTGCTCGAGGGGCGGGTGCGGCGCTCGG
>JANLGX010000259.1 GCA_024654005.1 Gemmatimonadaceae bacterium
ATCCGCGCGGTCTCTCCTTCCTCGCGGTACAGCCACGCGCCGGCGAGCGTCGCGACGAAGACCCCGACGAGCCACCACCCGGCCATCATCAGGTAGTCGCCCTGCGTGAACAGCCCCATCATGTGGAAGCTGAAGTAGGCCAGCGAGAAGCAGATCCACATGAAGGCGGCGGCGATCGCGGCGGTCTTCCAGCCCGGCCCGAACCTCGGCCGGATCGCGGCGTACAGCCACACCGCGAGGAAGCCGAACAGGATGTCGGTCAGGTAAAAGACCCACATCGGCGGCTCGGTCAGCGCATGCTGAGCGAGCCAGGCCTCCATGTCCATGCTCATGAGCATGAAGCCGAGGACGTCGAAGCCAAGGAACAGAATCCCCGCGACGATGCCGCCGATCAGAACCCTGCTGTAGTTGATTTTGCCCACCGATACCCTCCAGAGGTTGGGTGCTCGGGCAAACAACTCACCCTGAGAGGGGGTCAGGTCAAGGAAAAAACGTGTGTGTATCTTGAACGACCGCCGTTAGTAGCCGGCGATTTCCTCGTACGCGCGCTTGAAGTCGGCGACTTGCGGGAGGATCGCGTCCTCGAGTTGGGGCGCGTAACCGACGAACGTGTCAGTGGATGCGACGCGCTTCACCGGCGCGTCCAGCCAGGCGAAGCACTCGTCCGCGATCGCGGCGGATATCTCGGCGCCGTACCCCCAGGACAGCGAATCTTCGTAGGCGACGATCACGCGCGAGGTCTTCTTCGCCGAGGCGAACACGGTCTCGCGGTCCCACGGGCTGAGCGAGCGGAGATCGATCACTTCGACGGAGATTCCCTGATCGGCCACGGCGTTGGCTGCGGTGAGCGCGCGCTGCACGGTCGCGCCGTAGGTCACGACGGTCACGTCCGAGCCCTCGCGAACGATCCGCGCCTTGCCGAACGGGATCATGAAGTTCGGCCCGGGATACGCGCTCTTGTTGTACGTCTGCCGGTACAGGTGCTTGTGCTCGAGGAAGATCACCGGATCGTCGCAGCGGATCGCGGTGCGGAGCAGCCCGTTCGCGTCCAGCGCGGTCGACGGGCACATCACCCGCAGGCCGGGACAGTGCGTGAACAGCGACGCGCCGGTCTGCGAGTGGTAGATGGCGCCGCGGATGTAGCCGCCGTACGTGACGCGGACGACGACCGGCGCCGAGAAGTTGTTGTTGGAGCGCCAGCGCATTGTGGCCAGCTCGTTCCGGATCTGCATGTACGCGGGCCAGATGTAATCGAAGAACTGGATCTCGACGACGGGCTTGAAGCCGCGCGTCGCCAGGCCGATCGCGCGGCCGACGATGTTCGCCTCGGCGAGCGGCGAGTTGTACACGCGGTGGCCGCCGAACTCCTTCTGCAACCCCCAGGTCACCTTGAAGACGCCGCCCTTGCCCTTGACCTTGCCCGCGTACTCCTCGCGCGACACGTCGGCGACGTCCTGCCCGAACAGCAGGATCTTCTCGTCGCGCCGCATCTCGTCCTTCATGCACGCGTTCAGCAGGTCCACCATGGTGGTGGGATCGCCGCTGAACTGCGGATCGTCTTCCGTATCGAACTGCTCGCTGGTGGGATCGACCGAAGGCGAGTACACGCCGAAATACACGGTGTCTTCGGTGGGCTGCGGCTGCGCCAGCGCGTCGTCGGTGGCGGCGAGGATGAGCGTGTCCACCTCCGCGTGGATCTTCTCGAGGTCCTCGTCCGTGGCGTGCCCCTGCTCCACCAGCCACTTCGGAAAGTGCGTGATGGGATCGCGAGCGGCGTCGGACTCACGCTCGGCGGCCGGACGGTACATGCTCTCGTCGTCGGACAGCGAGTGCGAGTACGGGCGGATGACCTTCGCGTGCACCAGCGCCGGTCCCTTCCGCTTGCGGACGTGCTCGATGGCCTTGGACAACGTGTCGTAGCTCGCGAGGAAGTCGCAGCCGTCGCACTCCTCCACGAACAGCCCGGGGAAGGAGCGCACCAGCTGTGAGACGCTGCCGCCGGCGGTCTGCACCTCGACCGGCACCGAGATGGCGTAGCCGTTGTCCTCCACCAGGTAGAGAACCGGCAGCTTGAGGTTGCACGCCGTGTTGAGCGATTCCCAGAACTCGCCTTCACTCGTCGTGCCTTCGCCGGTCGAGACGTACACGACTTCGTCTTTCTGGAAGCCCTCGGTGATTCCGATGAGCCGCGCGCGCAGGGTCGCTTCCGCGCAGCCTACCGACTGCAGGAACTGCGTGCCGGTCGGCGAGGACGAGGACACGATGTTGTAGTCCTTGTGGCCCCAGTGGCTGGGCATCTGCCGGCCGCCGGACGCGGGATCGATCGCCGCGCCGACGGCTTCGTACAGCATCTCCGCGGGGGTGACCCCCAAATGCAGGCAGAGCGCGCGATCGCGGTAGTAGGTGTAGAACCAGTCGTACGCCGGCTTGAGCAGCATGCCGGCGGCGGTCAGCACGGCTTCGTGTCCGGCGCCGGAGATCTGGAAGAAGATCTTGTTCTGCCGCTTCAGCTGGACTTCCTTGTCGTCCATCTTGCGCGACAGGAGCATGTTCCGGTACGCGGCGACCAGCTGGTCGCGGCTCAACGCGGGCTGAGCGGCGGAATTGGGCGCGGGCTTGCGCTCCGGGATTGCTCGGGTGGCCATTGCTTAAAAAATAGTGAATGAGCGCAGGGGCGGGCTACGAAAGCCTGGCCGGGAATATGCGCGAATACCGCCAAAGGCAACTGCGACTGACAAGCTGCGAGCTGCCCGCTGAACGCTTCCGGCTATTCAGCCGCCAACTTCGATGACCATATGATGAACTCGACCGGCATGCTCTTCGTTGCGGCGCTCATCGTGTCCGCCTGCGTACAACCGCCTCCGAATGGCCCAGTGGGCGATTCCACGCCGCCGCCTTCGACCGCGCAGCCCGGCACACAGGAAGCGGATTGGGCCGCGATCCTGCGACTCGAGGACCAGGCCAAGGCGATCGCGAAGGTTGCCGGCTGCGGCACGGTGTCGCAGTGCCGGACGGCTCCGGTCGGGAACCGCGCGTGCGGCGGGCCACGCTACTACATCGCGTACTGCTCGGCCACCACCGACTCGGCGGCGCTGTTCCGAAAGCTCGGCGAGGTGGCTGCGGCGGAAAACGCCTACAACCGCAAGTACCAGATCGTTTCGACGTGCGAGTTTCGCATGCCCGGACCGATCACGTTGTCGGGCGGTGAGTGCCGCACGGCAGGTCAATGAGGATCAGCGTCGTTGAAATCCCCAGCTCGAAACTCAACGACCCTGATCCCTCGAACCCAACGCTCAGTCACTCGGAAACTGGATCTGCTCGCCAACGAGCGAGGCGGCGGGCGTGACGCGGTAGATTCGCGTGGGGTTGTCGCTGAGGAAGTTGAGCCGCCAACGGACCGCGCCCGCTTCATTGACCTCGACCGCGGTGCGCGGACCGGACGAGAGAGGGCTAGGGACGTTCGGCTCACCTGGGCCGAACATTCCAAACAGCACAACCGTGTTGCCGTTCGACAGCCGGATCGCTGATCCGACCAGATCCGCGTAGATCTTGTTCGGCGAGTGGCGGTACTCCCATTTCTGCGTAGCGGTCTTCGCCACGGGATTGATCTCGTATTCCACCGCGCGAGTGAAGCACGCCGCATCCGTGTGCGTGGCGCACCCTGGTCGCGCGAATCCGTTGTCATATACGAGGATTCTGTTGAGCGCCGGCTCCGACACGTAGTGCTGTCCGAAGAAGCGCTCCGCTTCGGTCAACGGGATAGTCGGACTGGCGCCGCCGAGCCTCCATTCGACCGTGCTGAAGTCGGGCGAGATGGAAATCACCTGGCTGATGTTCCGTAGCGACATCACCACGTTCCCGCGCGGTCCGTACTTGATGCCGTTGCCATGCAGCCAGTTACCGGGCACTGACCGGCTGCCCGGCGGTCCCCGCTCCGTTCTCCAGTCCAGATGATCGAACGACGACCACCGCTTAACGACCGCGCCGGTCTCGGGCGTCCACTCCCACAGACTTTCGCCGATGACGTGAGTGCCATCTATCGTCAGCGTATCGTTGGCGATGAAGAGCAGCGTGTTCGACGGCGTTGCTGTGACGTCGTGATGAATGCGACGGTACGTGACTCCCAGCGGTGGCTGCGTGAGCTGGTCGATGACTGAGCCGTCGGGTCGGTGCCGCATTAGCCCGAACGTGGGATGAACGACGACGATCTCGCCGTTCGCCCGACGCGTCGAACCGAACAGGGCGCCGGGTACGCGGATGTATCCGACGACCTCACCACGCTCGACCATCAGGAGGCCGGTGAACCCGCCCGGCGGGGCGCCCGCGGAAGCGATCTCGACCAACGCCACCGGTGCCGTCGGCGTTCCGATCTCCTCCAGCTCGATCTCGGCCACGTCGGCCGGTAGCGAGCCCGTTCCGAACTCGGCAACGTGCACGCCGCCGTCCGCCGGGACCCCGGCTTCTATCGTGTACTCGCTGCCAGCGCGCAGGCGGGGCAGCCAGATCCTGTGCACGGCCGCGTTTGAATCAGCCGTAATCGTGAGAACCGGTGTGCCAGTCGCGCCGTAGGTGACGCGCACTGGAGCCGGCCGCTCCAGCGTGATCGTCGCGAACCGCGTGATCGGTCCCGCCGAGCTGTCTATGGACACGGACAGGACTCCCGACGGCAACGGATCGGCGGGGTCCTCGCACGAGCTGAGGAGAACAGAGAAGGCCAGAGGCGCGCACAGCTTGAACGGAAGCGTCTTCACGTGGCGTGACATCCTTGATTCAGAGAGCTTGTGTAGCGCGCGATCGCTCAGTAATCAACGGGCCGCAGATACGACTCGCCGATCGCGGCCGTGCTGAGCATCGCGACAGTTGGGAGCTTGCGCTTCCAGTGCGTGGACGACAGCCGCTTGTTGACCACCTCGACCTCCCCGGCGTCGTACCCGCGCGAAACGACCTCCTCCGGCCGGTAGCCGCTGACGAGCCAATTGAGGATCTCGTCCGCCTTGGCGTACGTGATCCCCATGTCGCCCTCGTCGGTCTGTCCTTGTACCAGATCGGCCGTCGGAGGTTTCGCGACGATCTCTTCGGGCACGCCGAGATAACGCGCCAGCGTCAGCACCTGCGTCTTGAGTAGGTCGCCCAGCGGGTTTATCGGCGGGCTGTCGTCCGCGTGCCAGGTGAAATATCCGAGCAGCCGCTCCGTCTTGTTGCTCGTGCCGATGGGCAGAGCGCAGTACTTCACCGACATGTCAAACAACGCGATCATGCGCATGCGGGCCATCACGTTGCCGCGACGCGTCGGATCCGCCTCGGGCTCGTGGGCGAAGTAGCCGTCCACCGCGCCCGTGATCTCGATGGTCTCGGACGCGATTCCGAGATCGTCGATCACGAGCTGCGCGTGCGCGAGGCTCTCCGGGCTGGACGTTCTATAAGGAAGGCGCACGGCGATGACGTTCTCCGGGCCGAGCGCGCGGGCGGCGAGGTAGGTGGAGCAGGCGTAATCGACTCCGCCGGACAGCGCAACCAC
>JANLGX010000260.1 GCA_024654005.1 Gemmatimonadaceae bacterium
GCGAGCCCAGTAGCGTCCCTCTGTTGAGCTACGACTTCCGCACCAGGACGGTGAATGGCGACGCCGCTCTGATCGCGCAGCCGCTCCAGGCGCTCCAGAATTTCGAGAGACGCGCCGTCAACCACTCCGACAGCCGCCTTGAGTTCGCGCCAGGTTGCCGGCGGCACCCGCCCACCTACACCACTCCTGGCGCTAACCATATTGCGACGTACCCTCGCGCTGATTCCGCCCTCGACGGCTTCGAGCGAAATATTAGTCTTCGTTACGTTTGTAAACTCAACCTTCGCCTTGCCTGTGACGAAACGATGCGTCCGCCGGGCCAAAGCCCAGTGAGTCACGGTGTCATCCTCGAACAGGAGGCCACACACTTCCCACTTCTTCATCGGCCAATCGGCGCTGCTTAGTGCGTCGGAGAAACCCTCTTCCAGGTCTCGCACCTCACGCAGAAACTCGCTGCGCTGGGCTTCATCAAAACGAATCAGGAATCCACCCAGGTCCGCCATCGGCCCCTACTCCCTCTCAAACCCGTGGCTGTCGAACTTCAGCGTTCGACTGTTCTCAGTCACCGTTCGCACGGCCTGATCAGTGGCACCGCTCGGCAGGTCCGCTGAAATCTCCAGGCGCACGGTCACGTCGGCACCGACCTGGCCGACGAGGTGCGCGATGACTTCCTCCGCAATCCGGCCAGCGTCACGTCCGACACGGGTGGGGTCCAACGTCACGGTTCCGAAAAAGCGTCGCACGACCTGCACTGGGTTCGCTCCATCACCGGTGCCGGCTGGAACGTCGCCAGGACGGCTACCAGTAACGCCTACAGGCTTCGCTGACCCGCCGGGTAAGCCGGGCACTTCGACCTCCGCCTCAAGTTGCCTGCGGGCAATCTCAGGCGTTACCAGCAGCCCGGGGCTATCCTCCGTGACCGCAATGTTCTGCCCCGCCCGAAGCCCGCGATAACGCCCTGCAGCCTCGTCAAGGCTGTCGGCAAACGCGAAGGAGTCCGAGGTCCAGGTCAGCAACGCCAGCCCGGCCTTGATGGCGCCGAGAAGCACCTCCGGGCTCGCCAGACGCGGCAGGTAGATGTACGTGGCGAAGTAGTCCACCAACTGACGAATGGACACATGCCCGTCCGGCCAGAGCGGCACGTCGTCGAGGTGTTTCCGCAACATCGTGGGCCCGAGTACGGTGACGAGCAGGTCGCCGCTCTTGAGCTTCTTGCTTGCCCGAACGGCGAGCGCATCGCCACCGGTCAGCCGGGTCGCATCGAACGACACGGGCGCCTGGGGATTGGCTTGAACGGGCACCAACATCCACTGGTAGGTCTCGGGAATGCGCGCCAGGACCATGGCCTCGGCGCCCTTCCGCTGCGTCTCGGCCTGCCCCCGCTGGTGCTTCCCGAGGTCAAGCACATCGGCTTCATCGACGATCGACTTCCACGCAAGGTACCGGCGCACGGCCTCGTCGAGGTCCTGCATCCGAGCTTTGTCGGCCGCCAGGAACACAAGGCTGTTACGGAAGATCCTGGGGCTATTGCCGCGCGATTCCAGCAGCGTCTTGGCAGCGACCTCGGCCGCGCTGTTGCCCTCCTTCGTGTACGTGTGCTCAGCAGGCAGCACCACAAGTCGGGCATCGTGATCATCGGGCACGTCGGCGCCGCTGCGCGCAAACGGATGGACTCGGGCAAAGTCCCCGGTCTTTCTCGCATCCTCCCGGATTCGGTCATCAAGCTCCGCGTACACCTTGTCGGGCTCGCGCTTCAGCTGCTCCGCCCGATCCTCCGCCAGCTTGGTCACGGTCGGCTGCGTGGCGTACCACACACGAGTGCCATCCTGGTAGAGGTACGTCGCCGCACCGGCCAATCGACGCAGCGCGTCGCCAAAGACCGCTGGTGGTTCACCCGGCATCACGCAGCCGAGCGTCACCCTGCGATCCTCAAGCCCGCGATGTGCCGCGCCCTCGGTGGGCGCAGAGCCCAGATACACCGTACGCGCCACCCGGCGCGTCGCATGGAGGCGGCCGAGGTTCGGTTGCTCAGAGTCGATGCGGAGCGGTAACGAGTTCGGTCCGTCCACGTCCCGCTCGATAATCGGGGCCCACGCGTCCGACAGGTACCGCGTCAGCTCGAACTGCACCCGCTGGTCGTCAATCGGGATCGTCGAGGGCATGATCAGGGGATTCCGATCGCCCTTCTCCCAGAGGCAGTGAATCACGGCGGCCATCAACCGCAGGACGCCGCGGGTGCGCTGGAACTTCACCAGCGTGGACCAGTCGGAGTACAACCGGTCGAACACTTCGGGATGGATCGGATACGCGGCCTGAATCCGCTTCTCGTAGTCCGCCGTGCGGCACTCCGGCGGAAAACTGGCCGCATCGGAGCTGTACAGCTCAGAGAAGCCCCGCGCCGTCGTGTCCCGGTGCTTGAACTGGTCGCCAGAGATCGGCTCGAAAAGCCGACGCCGCACGATCTCGAACCCTTCCTCAGCCGTGGCCGGTCGCCACGCAGACTCCACGCGCCCGACGACGTTGCGAAGGCGGTCCAGGGCCTCCCGCCCTCGTACGCCACCGACCTCAACATCGTCCGCCTGCGTGTGCGGCGAGCCTCCGGTATCGGACGCCGGCAGCGAGACCACGAGCAGGCAGTTGTTTGCCGCCTTCGCAGACTCAGTCAGCACCTGCGCGAACGAGAACATCGTCTCGAAGGTTCCGGCCGGCAAGTCGCTGTTGTCGTGTAGCTGGCGTGCGTACGCCACCCATTCGTCCACGAGAATCAGACAGGGCCCGTGCTCGACAAACAGCTCGCGCAGCACGTCACCTGGGCTCGTGGCTTTCTCATCGTCCTTCGCAATTCGGTTGAACGCCTTCTTACCGCCCATCTGGTACGCCAACTCCCCCCACAGTGTGCGGACCACAGTGCCATCCGGCTTCGTCGTCGGATTCCCCGGAGAAATCTTGTTTCCGACCAAGACCACGCGCTTGACCGTGGGCAGGGACTTCACGCCCGCCTCGGCCATCACCGCGTCGATGCCGGCGAGGTCCGACACCGGCGCGCCGGAAAACAGGTGGTAGAGCGCCAACATGGAGTGGGTCTTCCCACCGCCGAAGTTCGTCTGAAGCTGAACGACCGGGTCGCCACCCTCTCCGTTCACCCGTCGCACGCCTCCAACAAGCAGTCGCCTGAGGCTCTCCGTCAGGTAGGTGCGACGAAAGAACTCCTTCGGGTTCTTGTACTCCGGTCCACCCTGACCGATATGGACCTGCCAGAGGTCGGCCGCGAACTCCGCCTGCTGGTACCGGCCACTGGCGACGTCCTGGTGCGGCACCACAACCTCACGCCACGGCTTCAAAATACCCGCGCCTGCGCTTTCGATTAGCGACCCGCCTGCCTTCTTCTTCTCGTTACGAACCTGCTCATCGAATGTGAGCCGGCGCAACTCCAACATCAACTTGTCGATCTCTACCGCCTCCGGCGCCGAGACGGCCGTCAGCAGCCGGGACGCTGAGTCCAGCGCCCGCTCGGCATCGCGGCTGGAGAACCGTTCCTGATGCGCCCACTTGTTGCGCCAATCGCGCAACTCCTGCGCAAGCGACAGATCGGAACGGCCCAACGTGGAACTGAACACCTCTTTCCACGCGGCGACCATCAGCTTAAGAACCGCTGCAATGTCCCACTGGGCGATCGGCTTGTTCGAGAGACTGGTGTCCTCGCCAAACCGCCGCACCGTGTCCATGTTGACGGCGCCGACGCGGACCTTGTCCTGGACTTCGCGTTCGACAAATGGCGCCAGTCCCTGCCGTAACAGGTCCATGGCCTTTCCAACGCGTTCCTGATTTGTGACGGCCACGTACTACTCCTCGTCCTCATCCAGCAGGCCCGGCTGCGCTGGTGCCTTGCGCCCCGGCTCCTTCGCCAGCCGCTCAAGTTCGGGAAAACTCTGAACCAATCCGTTGTAGGACAACGCCTCGGCCGCCCGCTTCTTGCGCTCGCAGAGCGTGTACAGCCGGTAGCAGAGTTCCCGCGCGACCTCCGCCTTGCTCCCGAGCTTCGCGACCAGCTCAGCCGCTTCACTTTCGCCACCGCTTTCCAGCGCGCGGATCAAGTGGTGAACCACCTCCCAGGCGGTGACCCGTGGGTCGAGGGTCGGGTCCCAGTCCTTGGAGAGTTCCTCGGGCCTCCTCAGACGGACCCTCCCGCCCCTGGATTCAAGGATGCCGTCCTTGCCCGTCATCCCCTGAACGCTGGTGTTCTTGGCCTTACTGAGCTGCTCCGCAACGCCATACTCGCCCTCCGCAAACCCAGACTGCTCGAACCAGGTGAGGGCCCAGCGGGTATCGGCGTCGAAGTCGCCTTCCTGCTCGGCCAGCGACTCATCAAGTGTCTGATTAATGAGCGCCAGCGCCTCGCGCACGGATAACGGCTTCCCCTCAGCATCGAGCACCCTTGAACAACGCGTATAGACGGCCATGCCCGGCCCAATGGCTGCTTGCGCGAGGTCCACCGGCGCGATGTTGCCACGCTGCAGATGAACCAGCGCCCGGGGCAGTTCGGCCTTGAGCGCCGCAACAAACTCGCGGCGCGTGGCGCTGGGGGCCTCAGCCTCGCGCCTCCGACAGACGAGGACAATACTGGAAGCGAGGGCGTTAGTGCCGGAGCCAATCATTCGGTTGGCGAGTTCAGTACGCATCGGCCACGTGCCACTGATGGCAAATCCTGCTTCGATGACGGCGGCGAGAAAAGTGTCCCAGCCGGTGCTGGATGTCCCATCGACGCTGTCGCTTTCGGCCTGCTTGAACGCGTAGTAGATGGTCACCGGAAAGGCCGGATGCGCCTGCTCCGCGAGCCGGCGCATCGCCTGGGTCATTCCGTTCAAGAAGAACGACTCGGCCTGCTCCTTACTCCCGTGGCGATAGGGCGTCGCGACGAGTTCCTCGGCCTTCGGCACAGCGAGCGTAGCGAATAGATCTGGAAAGACGGGGCGAAGGGCACGACGAAGCCATACGTAGAAAAAGTCCGAAAGGTCGGCATAGCCGATGTTGTCGTAGTACGGTGGGTCGGTTGATACGACCTTTCCGGCACTCAGCGACTGGCTCATGGCATCGTCCTGAACGCCAGCGCCAAGCGACGCTCCGTGATCGGCGGCAACTCCTTCAATACTTTCGGCTGTCCACTGAACTGCGCCAGCGAAGCTGCCGGTTCCGTCAAGTAGCGTGTTCAGCTCCGCATAGTCCCAGGTCATGGGAATGCTCTGTCGTGCGAAAGTATTTCGGGTGGAATCCCGCTCAGTGAACCACGTGCA
>JANLGX010000261.1 GCA_024654005.1 Gemmatimonadaceae bacterium
CAGCCCCTCGACGGGCGTGACGATCACCTTCCCCTCGTGCACCCGCACCTCGCGCACCATCTCGGGACGGTACGGCAGCAGCACGGGCGCGCCGGACTCGCGCGCGATCTCCAGCAGCAATCCCTGGGGAACTTTCACCACGTCGGCCACGCGGCCGAGCCGCTCGCCCTCGGGCGTCTCGGCGACGAGGCCGAACAGCTCCTCCACGAACACCTCGTCCTCGGCCGGAGGCTCCAGCTCGCTCTCGGGCGCGAACAGGTAGCGATGGCTCCACAGCTCCGCCGCGTTCCGGTCTGCGACCTCGGCGAACTTCACGATCCGCAAAGTCTGCTTGAAGGGCTTCGCTTCGGTGATCGTGAGCACGTCGGGATTTTCCGGGGCGTTTCCGAACGAGTCGCCCACAAAAACACGACGGCCGGACGCGAAGAGCGCGTCCGGCGTGTCGGTAATCGGTTCGACGAGCAGCTCGCCCTTGATCCCCTGGGCCTTACGGATCCGCCCGATGATCGCGAGCCGCACTCACGTCACGCGCCGGCGGTGTCGCCCGCGCTCCCCTCGTCGCCCGTGTCGGAGATCGGCACGGCCGTGGCGCTGAGCGTGCGGCCAAGCCGCGCCTCGTGCCGCGCCTTGAGGATGCCGGCGCGGCGCAGCAGCGACCGCGCGGTGTCGCTCGGCTGGGCGCCGTTGTCGAGCCAGTAGCCGGCGCGATCGGCGTCGATCTTGAGCCCGCCCTCTGCCTGCCGGGGAGCGTACTGTCCGATGATCTCGATGAACTTGCCGTCCCGCGGACTCTTCGAGTCGGCGACGACGAGACGATACACGGGCGCTTTCTTGCGTCCGACCCTGCGAAGTCTGATGCGAACCATTTTTTCGTGACTCCCTGCGGCGGTGATGGGTCGAGCCCCGGGCTCATCGCGTGCCCGGTGTCTCCGAGCCGCACCCGGTATTGGGTAGCCTATAAAGTTAACGCATTCCGAACGGCATCATACCCTGCCGGCCCCCCGCGGCCACCTTCTTCATCATCTTCTGCATTTCCCGGAACTGGGTCAGCAGCCGGTTGACCTCGTTGATCGGTCTGCCGGAGCCCTTCGCGATCCGGGCGCGGCGCGAGCCGTTCAGGATCCCCGGCTCCTTCCGCTCCTCGGCCGTCATCGAGAGCACGATCGCCTCGACGTGCTTCATCCGCTTGGGGTCGAGACCCTTGGCCTGTTTGAGCGCCGCCGTGTTGACGCCGGGCAGCAACTTGAGCACGCCCTCGAGCGGGCCGAGCTTCTCCATCTGGCGCATCGCGGAGAGGAAGTCGTTCAGGTCCAGCCCCTGCTTGCGGATCTTCTTCTCCATCCGCTTCGACTCGTCCTCGTCGAACGCGGCCTGCGCCTTCTCCACCAGCGAGACGACGTCGCCCATCTGGAGGATGCGGCCCGCCATTCGCTCGGGATGGAACTCCTCGAGAGCGTCCGACTTCTCGCCGACGCCGATGTACTTGATGGGCTTCTTGGTGACGCCGTAGATCGAGAGCGCGGCCCCGCCGCGCGCGTCGCCGTCCATCTTCGTGAGGATCACGCCCGTCACGCCGAGCCGGTCGTCGAAGCCCTGCGCGATCTTCACCGCGTCCTGTCCGGTCATCCCGTCGGCGACGAGCAGAATCTCGTCGGGCGAGATGGCGGACTTGAGGCGGGAGAGCTCCTCCATCATGGCGTCGTCGATCTGGATCCGGCCAGCGGTGTCGACTATGACCACCCGGTCTCGCTCTCGCCGCGCCGCTTCGATTCCCTGCTTCACGATCCGCACGACGTCGGGGGTCGAGCGATCCGCATGTACCGGGATCTCGAGCTGCTTG
>JANLGX010000264.1 GCA_024654005.1 Gemmatimonadaceae bacterium
GTACTCGATCTCCTCCGGCGCGAACGGCACTGGAGTAATCCCGAACGTCCGCCTGATCTCGTTGTCCGGCACCGTGTTGTCGATCGACAGCAGGTCGAGCAGTCCCGTCGTGACCGGCGGCTTCGGCACGACGCGCTGCAGCAGTGCGACGAGCGGGCGGAGCACCGCAACCGGCACGGGCAGCAGCATGCGCTGCGTGCGCATCGCCACGAGTATCCGCTCAGTCATCTCCCGCAGCGAGAGCTCGGCCGGTCCGCCGAGGGGATACGCGCTGCCGATGGTGTCGTCGCGATCGAGCGCGATGCCGACGGTGGCGGCGACGTCCCGCACGGCTATCGGCTGAAAGCGCGCGCGCCCGCCCCCGGGAACGGGAAACACGAGCGGGCTCAGCCGGATCATCCGCGCGAGCACGTTGACGAAAGCGTCCTGCGGCCCGAAGATGACGGACGGCTTGAGGGCGGTCCAGCGCAGCCCGCTGTCGCGCACGGCGTCCTCCGCGAGGCCCTTGCTGCGGAGAAACTCGTACGGGGAGCTGGACGACGCGCCGTTCTGCGACATGTAGATGAAGCGCGCAGCGCCGGCCCGCGCGGCCTGCCGCAGCAGCAATTGCGTGGCGTCCGTGTTGGTCGATTCATAATCGTCCCCGCCGCGCTCGATCGCGATCGCGGCGAGATGAACGACGGCGGCCGCTCCCTCGAGCGCCGACGCCAGCGCGCTCTCGTCCCGGACGTCGCCCACCAGCAGCTCGAGCTTCTCCTCGCCGAGGCGGGACGCCCCCTTGGCCGCGTCGCGCACGAGCGCCCGCACCTTCCAGCCGCGGCGCACGAGCTCGCGACACGTGTGCATGCCAACGAATCCGGCCGCGCCCGTGACCAGCACGGGCTTGCCCCGTCCGGCGGCCTGCGCCAGCGGCTGCTCCGCTACGGCGGTGGCGGAGCCGGCATCGTCGAAGTCCGCGCCCGGCCGGTAGATGCTCAGCTCCTCGGGCGCGGTGGCAGCGACGGATCGCGCAGCGCGACCCCGTAGATGAGCAGGAACACGCCGGCCGTCAGTAGGATGTGTACCCATCCGGGCGCGACCGTCGTGATTGTTACATACGCCCAAATCACGAGCAGCAGCACCGCCAAAATCAATACCGGAATCGCGCGAGATTTCGTTTGACCTGTCCGGTCCGTATCCGTAGCTTTCATGGTAGAATCAGGTTTGCAGTAGGGACGGAGAGCTCACTTTTTGAGCCGATAAGTCCATAGAGTGGGTTCGACAAGCTGTGTTGACGCCACGCCCCAGTGCGGGGAAGACGGAAGGCATGGTGAGGACCTCATACATTCGATTGGGCTTCAAAAAACCTCTTCGTTCCCAGTTCTCGAGCTCCGCCGGCGCCTCCCGCGTTCGGCGGAGTTTCTTTTGCGCTGATATACTACGACCAACATGCCTCGGGTGACAGTCACGCGCCGCTTGCGGTTCAATGCGGCGCATAGAGTCCACAATCCCGCGCTCTCCGATGAGGAGAACGCGGCCATCTTCGGGAAGTGCAACAACCCGAACTGGCATGGGCACAACTATATCCTGGATGTCTCCGTGGAGGGGGACATCGACGAGCGGACGGGGTACGTTCTCGACCTGAGCGCCCTCAAACAGCTGGTGGAGCGCCAGATCGTGGACAAGGTGGACCACCGCAACTTCAATCTCGACGTCGATTTCATGCGGGGCGTGATTCCGACGTCGGAGAACATCATCATCGCCTTCTGGCGCCTGCTGGTCGACCGCGTCAGCCCCGCGCGGCTGACGCGGCTCGTGCTGTGGGAGACGGAGAACAACTATGTCGAGTATACGGGTGGCTGAAAAAGCCAAGAAGCCCTGGCCGTCGGAGCCGGAGCTAGCGACCGGCGAGATCGAGCTGGCGAACCTCGTGCGGCGGCAGCTAGAGCTGGTGGGAGAGGATCCGACGCGGGAGGGCCTGCTCAAGACGCCCGCGCGCGTGGCCAGCTCCCTCAAGTGGCTCACGCGCGGATACGAGGTGAACGTCGCCGACGTAGTGGGCGACGCGATCTTCGAGGAGAAGCACGACAACATGATCATGGTGCGCGACATCGAGGTGTACTCGCTGTGCGAGCACCACATGCTGCCCTTCTTCGGCAAGGCGCACGTGGCGTACATCCCGAACGGGCGCATCATCGGGCTCTCCAAGCTGCCACGGATAGTGGACGTGTTCGCGCGCCGGCTGCAGGTGCAGGAGCGCATGACCGAGGAGATCGCGCAGGCGCTCACCGACATCCTCCAGCCGTGCGGAGTCGGCGTAGTGATCGAGGCGCTGCACCTGTGCATGATGATGCGCGGGGTGCAGAAGCAGAACTCCAAGACGATCACGTCGGCGATGCGCGGCGCCTTCCGCGACGACTACAAGACGCGGGACGAGTTCCTGCGGCTGGCCCACAGCAACGGCGGCTGAGGATGGCGCTGCCGCTCGCCGGCCGGACCGCGGTGGTCACGGGCGCGTCGCGCGGGATCGGCGCCGCCACCGCGCGCGCCTTGGCCCAGGCCGGCGCGCGGGTCGCGCTCATGGCCCGCACCGGCTCGCAGCTCGACGGTCTGGCAGCCGAGACGGGCGGAATCGCCGTGCCGTGCGACCTGCGGGACCCGGCGGCCCTGCAGGCGGGGGTCGAGGCCGTGCTCAACCGGCTCGGAGCGGCGCCCGACATCGTGGTGAACAACGCGGGCGTGTTTCGCGTCGCCCCGATGGAGGAGCTGGCGAAGGAAACGATCCTGGATTCGGTCGCGCTGAATCTCTCGGCGCCCCTGCTGATCGTGAGCGCGTTCCTGCCGGGGATGCGCGCGCGGAAGAGCGGGCATATAGTCACGATCGGCTCCATCGCCGACCGGAAGATCTTCGAGGGCAACGCCCTGTACTCGGCGACCAAGTTCGGAGCGCGCGCCATGCACGAGGTGCTGCGGGCCGAGCTGAAGGGGAGCGGGATTCGCGCGACGCTCGTCGCGCCGGGCTCGACCGACACGTCCATGTGGGACGACGCCGGCGGGGGAGAATTTCCGCCCCGGTCCGCGATGCTGGCGGCGGAGTCGGTGGCGGACGCGGTGCTGTACGCGGTGACGCGGGAGCCGGAAACCAACATCGACGAGCTCCGCCTCACGCGAACGTAGCCGCGGCGCGCAATGTTCATCGAGCTGATCGATCTGCTGCGCTGCACGCGGCCGCACGAGGACAGCTGGCTGGTGGCCGCCTTCTACGAGATGCGCGAGCGGCACGTGCTCGAAGGGCTACTCAGCTGCCCGGTGTGCAACGCCCGGTATCCGATAGCGCAGGGCGTCGCCTGGTTCGACGTGACGCCCGGAACGGCGAGCAGCGCGGCGCGCGCGCGGGCTGACGATGGAGTGAAGGCGGCCGCGTACCTGAATCTCGTGGAGCCCGGGATAGTGCTGCTCGAGGGAGGCTGGGCCGGAGCGGCGGATCTTCTTGCCGGGTTGGGCAACACGGTCATCGCCTTCAATTCTCTCGACATCGCCGCCACCACGAGAGTGTCGCGCGTGCGATGCGACGGTATCGTGCCGCTGGCGCGCGAGTGCCTGGACGGCGCCGCGCTCGACGCGGCGGAGCCGGCGATGGTTGAGAGCGGAGCGCGGGCGCTGAAGAGCGGGGCTCGGATGGTGGCGCCGGCCGAAGCCGCGCTTCCAGCGGGCTTGGTCGAGCTGGCGCGCGACGACAGTTATTGGGTCGCCGCCCGGGAAGGAGGGAGCGCGAGCGCGCCGGTACAGATCGCGAGGCGGTAGAAAACTACAGGTTGATTTCTACTGCCGCTCGGTTGGCGCCGGCCCGGCGTACAGTGCATCGATCGCTGCCTTGTTCTTCTCCTCCACCACGTTTCGCCGGATGCTCATCTTGGGCGTGAGCTCGCCGCCCTCGATCGAGAAATCCTTCTCGACGAGCACGACCTTCTTCGGAGTCTCGTAGCGCGCGAGTCCCGCGAGCACGGTGTTCATCTCGCGCTCGTACAGCTGCTGCACGCGCCGCTCGGCGATCAATGCTTTGGGATCGGTGGGCGTCAGCCCCTGCTCGCGCGCCCACCGCTCGAGGTTGTCGTAGTTGGGCACGATTAACATGATCGGGAACTTGCGCTTGTCGCCCAGCATCACCGCCTGCGCCACGTACTTGCTCGATTGCATCCGGTGCTCGATCGGAGCCGGCGCGATGTTCTTTCCGCCCGCGGTCACGATGATGTCCTTCTTGCGTCCCGTGATCGTGAGAAAGCCGTCCTCCAGCTTGCCGAGATCGCCCGTGTGAAACCAGCCGTCTTCGGTGACCGCCGCGCGCGTCTCGTCCGGCTTCTTGTAATACCCCTGCATGACGTTGGGCCCGCGTGTCAGGATCTCTTCGTCGTCGGCGATGCGCACTTCGACGCCGTCGATGGGCCGGCCGACGGTGCCGATGCGGATGTTGCCGGGTGCGTTCACCGAGATGACCGGCGACGTCTCCGTGAGTCCGTAGCCTTCGAGCACCGGCAGCCCCGCGGAGAAGAAGAACTTGTTGATCTCGGGGTTCAGCGGCGCGGCACCGGACACGAAGAACCTGATGCGGCCACCGACCGCGGAGTGCAGCTTGGCGAAGACCAGCTTGTGCGCCAGCAGATACCTGATCCCGAGCACGCGACCCGGCTTGCGGCCCGCGAGGACCTCGTCGGCCCACTCCCCGCCGACCGCGCTGGCCCACAGGAATATCCGCCGCTTCAAGGCGCCGCCGGTCATCGCCTTGTCGCGCACGGACGCGGCGATCTTCTCGTACAGCCGCGGCACGGCCAGCAATAGCGTCGGCTTCACCTCGAGCATGTTCCCCCGCAGGGCCTCGATCGATTCCGCGTAGGCGATCCGGATGCCGAGCGAGAACATCATGTAGTGCCCCGCCATCCGCTCGAACGAGTGCGACATCGGCAGCAGGCTGAGGCAGCTGTCCTCGCCGACGAACGGGAGCACCGCGGCGGAGCCGAGCACGTTCGAATGCAGGTTGTCGTGACTCAGCATCACTCCCTTGGGGACGCCGGTCGTGCCCGCCGTGTAGATGATCGTCGCGAGATCGTCGGGGCGCGCCTGGAGGGCGTTCGCGCGGTACGCGGCGATGCTCTCCTCCGTCTCACCCTGACAGCCGTGCGCCTCCAGCTCAACCAGCGTCATCTCGGCGTGTCCGCCGGTGGGGACGAAGCTGATCACCGTCCTCAGCGCCGGGAGCTCGCCGCGGATCGACTCGATCTTGCGAGCTTGCGCGGTCGTCGAGACGAAGATCGCGATGGCGCCCGAATCGCGCAGCACGTGAACCACTTGATCGGCGGGGAGCGTGGGGTACACCGGGACGTCCACGAATCGTCCGGTCAGGCAGGCGTAGTCGGCGATCGCCCACTCGGGGCGATTCTCCGACAGCAGCGCGATCCGATCGCCCGGTCGCGCGCCGAGCGCCTCGAGTCCGCGCGCGGCGTGACGCACGCGCTCGCCTAGCTCGTGGTGGGAGATCGGAATCCACGACCCGTCGCGCTTGAAGCGGAGCGCATCGGGCAGGTCGCGCTCGAGCGCGGTGAAGAACAGCTCGTTGAGTGTTCCCGGTTTCGGGCGGGGGCCGCCGCGCGCGAGCGTCTCTGGGCTCATCTCGGCTCTCTTGTCCTAGGGAACGCGCGGTACCACGGGCAGCACCAGCCGCAGCGGACTTCCCGCTACATGCGTGCCACGGTAGCGGACGCGCGCCAGCACGACGATCGAGTCGCGCGAGCTCGTCAGGCCGGCGGGGAGGAGTCTGACTTTGCGGGCCGCGACTCCCGCGGTGGACGTGGTATCGAGAGTTGAAGGGCGCTGGTTGTCGCCGACCACTCGCGCGCGGGTCGAGTCCGCCGGGTCCTGCAGCGTGAAAGTCACGATCCAGTCGCGCACGGGCACGGCGCCGGTGTCGGCGTGATGGACGACGCGCACCGCGAGCTCGCCGGAGAGGTTCCGGGTCGTGTCGACCACCGAGTAGCGCAGAGTGTCGATCGTGCCGGAGGGACCGACCGAATCCGGCCGCGGCACCACGCTCAGCCGGAGCGGTGGGGCCTGCAAGGATCCGACGTAGGCGACGAGCCGCGTAGCCGTGTCCGCCTTCGCGCCGGCGACCAGCACGCCCGTCACGCTGTCCACGGTGACGACGGTCTCCAACGCGGCGTACCGCACGGGCGCGTCCACGATCTCCTCGTTGTCCGAGTTGAACACGATGGCTCGAAGCGGGGCCGCAACGCCGCTCGTGTCGCGCAGCGTGTCGCCGGCGACGACCGCCGGAAACGGCAGCGCCGGGAACTCGATGGAGCCCGCGACGTTCGGGCCGGTGTCGACGTCGGTGCATGCCGCGGCGAGCAGGCCGGCGACGAGAACGCGGACGGCCCTCACTCGAACCGTCTCACCAATACCGACGCCAGCTGCGTGTACGCGAGCGCGGCGGGGTCCGCCGGCGTCCGGAGTACTACCGGCTGGCCCGCGGCGAACGCGTCGGCCGTCGCGGTCGTGCGCGGGATCGTGACGTCGAACACGAGATTCGCCGGGATGTGCCGCCGCACGTAATCCACCACCCGCTCGCTCGCGGGGTTGTTCCGCTCGTGCATGGTGAGCAGCAGCCCGTCCAGCGTCAGCTTCTCGTTCGCCTGCACGATATCCTGAATCGCGCGGAGTATCTGCGGCGTTGTCTGGAGCGCGAGCGGCTCGCACTGGAGCGGCACGATCACGTGGTCGCTTCCCTCGAGCACGCGGCGGGTGACGGGACCCAGCCCCGGCGGGCTGTCCACCACCACTACCTCGCAGCGCTGCTTGGACGTCTCGAGGAGGTCGGGGAGGACGCGCGTGTCGGAGACGAGCTGGTGGTACCGGACGTGATCGACTTCGTCGGTGACCGTTCCGGCGAGCATCACCCGCAGCCAGGGAAGCGCGGTCGGCAGGATCACGTCGCGCAGCGGGCGCGCGCCGTTGAGGTAATCGGCGAACCCGACAGTCGGATGACCGCGGCGGAGTCCGACGCCGTAGCGCACCGAGCCCTGCGGATCCACGTCGATGATCAGCGTCTTCATCCCGCGCTTGGCGAACGCGGCGGCGAGATTCACCGCTGTGGTCGTCTTGCCTACCCCGCCCTTCTGGCTGACGACGGAGAGAACGTAACCCACCTATTCCCCGGCGTCTGCCGGCGGGACGCCGTCGTGCTCGTTCCCGCCGGCCGCGTGGCCGCCGGTCGCGTTGAGCTTGTCGAGGGTGGCGCGCGCGTGCTCTATCCAGCGCTCGGCGTCGGGGCCGGTGGGTGGATCCATGAGAAACGCTTCGAGATGGTACGCCCCGTCCGTGATCGAGCCGCGCTTGAGCAGCAGGAAGGCGAGCCCGTAGTGCGAGCCGGACAGAGTCGGCTGGATCTCGAGCGCGCGCTTGTACGCGCGGATCGCCTCTTCCATCTGACCGGTCTTGGAGAAAGCGATCGCCATGTTCTGGAGCGCGCGATAGTTGTTGGGCTGATCGCGCAGGGCGAGCCGGTACGACGTCAGCGCGGCGTCGAAATCGCCCTGACGTTCGAGCGCCAGCGCTTCGCCCAGATAGTCGACGCGCTGCGCCTTGGCCCCGCTTTTCGTGCCTCCGCCGGTGAGGCGGCTCCACCATGACATGGCAATTCCGACCGGTTGAAACGGCCCGTATGCGGGCTTCGTGCCCGCGGTCCCGCGGGCGCTACGGCGATTCGACTTAAGCTATTGCCGGAGCGAGACATCCGCTATCGTGAGCGGAGCCTCTCGGCTAGCTTATTCAGACTCACTCTCCGGCACCACGCGAAGGGATCGTCAATGTCTCCACGCCGTTATACAGTCGATCCATCCAAGGGTGTCCTCCACGTCGAGTGGCCCCTCTTCGGCGAGCTGTCACGCGCGCTGGCCCTCAACGTCGCGCGCAGCTACGACCCCGAGATCGTCCTCGGCGTCGCCACGGCCGGCGTCGTGCCCGGTGCCGTGGTCGCGGCGATCCTGCACCGCGAATTCCATTCGATCGTGGTGAGCCGCAGTCTCTCCGCCGAGTCGGTGCGGGAGACTCCGCAGATCCTGGCCGCGGCTCCCCCGGCGGTGCGCGGCAAGCGGGTCCTGATCGTGGACGAGACGTGCGATGAGGGCGACACGATGCGGTTGGCTGTTGGAGCGGTGGTCAACGCCGGCGCGGCTGAGGTTCGAACGGCGGTGAGCTTCAAGACCGGGTCGTACGTTCCGGATTTTCACGCGCTGGCAACGGAGAGTACGATCGTGTTGCCGTGGGATCGCGAGGTCTTGGTTCACGGCGAATTGGTGCCGAACCCACTCTACGAAGATGCGATTCAGGCTCCTGGGACATTCCCGGCGGAATCCGGACTGTGAGCTACTAGGACCCAGCAACTATCTCGTCGTAGCTCTCCCCCGAGTTGAGTCCGGCGTATATCGAATCGACCATCTCCGGCGTCCCGATTACGAACCGGCAAGGTCCGCCCGAGCCGAGCCCGGCGCACTCCAGCTCCATGACGCCGAGCTCGTAACCCGCGAGCGCGGCGAAGAAGCCGTGCAGCAGCCCGGTCGTGAGATGGCAGCCCGTCTGGTCGCTGTGTTTGCGCGCGGTCTCCCAACACCCGCCGATGCCGACCTCGATCACCGAGTCGGACCTCGTGGACAGCGATGTGTCGCCCCACCCGCACCACTGAAAAAATTCGGCGGCGCGCCGGCGGAAATCTTCGACCGGAAGGTCGGCCAGATCGTCCGCGTGTCCGTCGCTCGACCACCGGGCAAATGCCTCGAGCAACGCAACCCCGCCCGCGTCGCCGGCGGCCCGGAGCGTCTCCATGTCGGCCTCACCGGGCAGATCGAGCAGCAGGTGCAGAACTTCGCGTGGCATCGCGACGATGCCGGGCGGTGGTCTCTGGTTCATCGTGTCTAACTATCCCTCCGGCGCCACGCGCCGCAAGAGCTCGGCCTCGTCCACTATCTCGACGCCGAGCGTCCGCGCCCTGTCGAGCTTGCCGCCGGCCTCCTCGCCCGCGACGACGAAGCTCGTGGCCTTGGACACCGAGCTGGTGACGCGGCCGCCATGCGCTTCGATGAGATCCGTGGCGGCCTTGCGTGACAGATTTGGGAGCGTGCCGGTCACCACCACGGTCTTCCCCGCGAGCGCGGTCCCGGTGACCGCGGGGCGCGGCTCGGTGAAGTTGACGCCCGCGGCGCGCAGCTTCTCGATCTCCTCCCGCGCGCCCAGGTCGGCGAAGAAATCCACGACGGCCTGCGCGATCACCGAGCCGATGCCGCGAATCTTACCGATCCCCTCTACGTCGGCCGCCGCCAGCGAGTCGAGATTGCTGAAGTGGCGCGCGAGCA
>JANLGX010000266.1 GCA_024654005.1 Gemmatimonadaceae bacterium
TCGACGCTCGACCAGAGGCACGCGACATATGCGGTACGTGCGCCCGGCTCGTCGTGGCACAGGTCTTCGGGTTGGAGCACGGCGAGTGACGCAGTGCCCGCGCTGCGGAGGGCATGTCGCACGCGACCGTCTCGGTGACCGTTCGTGCTTCCAGTGCGGGTGGCAGGACCCCGAAGCGTCGCGGGACACGCTCGCTCATCGCGCCCTCGAGGTCCTCGCAAGGGACGGGAAGATGCGCCCTCGCAGGCCCAGCAGCCACGGGGTGTGGCTGTGAAGGCGATCTCGCTGTTCAGCGGTGTGGGCGGCTTCGAGCAGGGGTTTGAGCGCGCAGGCATCGAGACGGTGTTGCAAGCCGAGAAAGACCCCTGGTGTCTCGAGGTGCTGGCGCGGCACTGGCCGCAGACGGAACGGGTGAGCGATGTCGGATGTGTCTCACACGCTGCGGTCGAACTACAGGAACAACTCCGACCCGGCAGCCGAAGCCGGGATGTTGATCTTGTCTACGGAGGATTCCCCTGCCAGGACATCAGCGTGGCCGGCGGGCGGGCCGGTCTTCGGGGCGAGCGCAGCGGTCTCTGGTTTGAGTTCGCGCGAGTCCTTGAAGAGCTACGGCCACGCTGGTGCGTCATCGAGAATGTTGCCGGGCTTCTCTCTAGCGGAAGTCCCCCCGGCGCCGACCTCGGACTCATCCTCGACACCCTGGTCAAACTCGGGTACGGCGTGGCGTGGCGGACGCTGGACGCTCAATACGCCGGAGTCCCTCAGCGGCGGCGTCGCGTCTTCATTGTCGGAGGTCCTGGAGACGGGACCTGTGCCGCGGCGGTACTGGCTGTCGGCGAAGGCGGCGGCGGGCATCCTGCGGCGAGCGGAACGCCGAGGGAAGAGCTTGCCTACAGCCTTGCAGCAAGCGCTCGAGGCACTGGCGACGGCCACGGGAACGCCTGGAACAGCACCTATATAGCCAACCCGCTCGGCTCGCACGCCGAGGGCGGTCAGCGCAACGACCTCGACAACGACACCTACGTCGTAACAAGCGCCGTCACGGCCAGCGCGGGGCACCACGGGCACAGCAGCCCGCGAGGCGACGGCTCGGACAACCTCGTGATGACGGACGTCGCCTACGCCCTTGCCGCACGCAACGCGAAGGGCGTCTCGCTCCTCGACTCCCAGGACAACTTCGTGGTGAACGCGGGCGTGCGCAGGCTCACACCTCGGGAGTGCGAGCGCCTCATGGGCTGGCCCGAGGATCACACGCGCTGGACCGTCGGCGGGCGGGAGATCGCGGACAGCCATCGCTATCGAATGGTCGGAAATGGCGTCGTGGCGCCCGTCGCGGAGTGGATCGGGCACCGGCTCATGCGTGTCGAGGGACTCCTGACCACATGACACCACTTCAGAACCCCGGTTCCACGCGCAACCGGAGCCCGCTCCTGTACCACGGCGGTGCGCCTGGCTTCCGTGCAGGTGACCCCATCACGCCACACGGGACGAAGCATCTCGACGGCTGCCCGACGTGCGCTGCCCTCGCCGATGAGAATCACCTGCCCGACCGCGTGTTCGCGACGCCGGTCCGCATCTACGCCAAGCATTACGCCTCGAAGTGGGGCCGCGGCTCGCTCTACCTCGTGGAACCCGCCGGCGAGGCCGAGCGCTCGGAAGTCGACAGCATCGAGACCTACCACGCCCCGACGTGGTGCGTGGTGCGGGTCTGCGAGCGCGGCGTCGAGCTCACGATGAGCGAGCGGCGACATCTCTACCGGCTTTGGAGCGAGTCCGACCGCGCGGCTGGGTTCGGGCAGGACGGGCGGAGCCAGCTCGAGGACCTCAGGTTGCGACGCCTGCTGGGGATTACCACATGACACCACTTCAGAACCCCGGCGCCACGCGCAAACACCGCCCGAGGCCGATGTACCGGCTGGCGGACGGGACTCGCGTGCCGAGCGTGACGGCTGTCCTGCAGATCATCGCGAAGCCCTGGCTTGTGCCATGGGCGAACCGCCTCGGGCTTCAGGGCGTGGATTCGGCAAAGTACGTCGAGCAGACGGCTGTTGCCGGATCCCTGACGCACGATTGGATCGAGCACAAGCTCACCGGCCGCACGTGGGACAGCGCGCAACTTGCCGACTACAGCGAGGACGAGCAGGGGCAGGCGCTACGTGCGTACGCCGGGTTCCGGCAGTGGTCTCGGGCGCACGTGCTCGAGCCGTTGCTGATCGAGTCGGCACTAATCTCCGAGCAACTGCGCATCGGTGGAACCATCGACCTCTACGCGCTGCTCGATGAGCGCCACGCCCTCATCGATTTCAAGACCTCCGCACGCGTCTACGACTCCCACCTCGTTCAACTGGCTGCTTACCGGGCTCTGCTCGAGGAGTCCGGTCGCCAGGTGGACGAGGTGCGCGTCGTGGTGCTGCCGCGTGACGGCAGTGCGTGGTTCGAAGAGGTGGAAACGGACACGTCGATGTATCTCGATGTGTTCCGTGCCGCCCGTCACCTACACGAGGCGCACCGTGTGCTCGATCGCGAGCGAAGGAGGCAGCAAGAGCAGCGGACACGAGAACGAGCAGCACAGCGAACTGAGACCGAAACGAGGATGCAATGAGCCCCGAGGAGCAAATACGTCAGGAAGACATTGCACGCGCCGCCGCTGAGGTGGAGCGAGTCGCAAGCGAAATCGAGAGTGACGGCAACGACCGTTCATGGAACTTGGCAGCGGGATTCCGTGCCCTGAGCAGGTTGATCATCGTCGCAACCAAGTAGCGAGAAGAGGACACAATGAGCCCATTGAAAAACACGACGTACACCCCTGTTGACGAGGGTGACTACGTCATCCAACTCAAGAGCCTCGAGGATACGGATCCGGGGCAGTACGGCGCACGCATGCGGTGGACGTTCCGCCTCTGGAACATGGCCACCGGCGTACAGGTGATTGATGAACAGACGGGTGAACCCTTCGACTGGTGGCAGACCACCAGCGAAAGCATCGCCGAGCGTTCGACCGGGCGCCCGTGGGTAGAGGCGTTCCTCGGGCGAAAGATCGCTAAAGGCGAAAACGCGGCGGACATCTCACGGGAGATCATCGATAAGACCGCCGAGGCGTACATCGGGCCGAACGAGCGCGACTACACCACCATTCTGCGCATCAAGGCACGCCAGCGGAAGGCTGCTACTGCGGCACCGGCAGCCGCTCCCGCTCCCGCGCCCGCGCCGTACATCGAGCCCGACGACCTGCCGTTCTAAGTGATCACGGAAGCTGTCTCGTTCTGGGTGGCCGGCACGCCAACACCGCAGGGGTCGTTGCGTGCCTTCATGGTCGGGAGCCGGCCGATCGTGACCAGCACGAACAGGCAACGGCTCGGTGACTGGCGAACGGCCATTGCGACCGAGGCACGCGCTCGGTTCTCGGCCCTGCTCGTGGGGCCGGTCGAGGTGCAGGCGGTCTTTTACCTGCCCCGACCGGCCTCGCGGCGAAAGCGTGACCAGCACCCCGACCGCAAACCCGACCTCGACAAACTCGCCCGAGCAGTGCTCGACGCCCTGACGTCCGTCGCCTTCAAGGACGACGCACAGGTGACCCGTCTCGATTGTGAAAAGCGGTACGCGGCCGGAAACGAGCAACCAGGCGTCAGGGTGCGGGTAACACTCGCGACGTAGACCGCACGGAGGCGACGTTGAACGTTCGTGAAACCGCCAGCCGTGCGAACACGCTGGGCCTGTGCGTGGTGCCTGTGCGCGAGGACGGGAGCAAGGCGCCGGATGTGGGCCTGTGGACCGAGCTCCAGCGGCGCCGGCCGACTGACAGCGAGCTCAAGCGCTGGTTCCCCAAGGAGCCAGAACGCGCCGGCCTCGGGTTCATCTGTGGGGCGGTGTCCGGTGGCCTCGAGCTGTTCGAGTTCGATGATCCGGCGGCGATCATCGCCTTCAAGCAGCTCGCGGACGCTGCCGGGCTGGGGTCCCTCTGGCGTCGCCTCGAGATGGGGTACAGCGAGGAGACGCCGGGAGGAGGCTGTCATTGGCTCTACAAAGTCCCTGAGCCCCTTGGCAACACGAAGCTGGCCTCCAAACCGTGCGAGGGCTGCTCGAAGCACCAGGTCGGGCAGGCCCACGTGCTGGTCGAATCGCGCGGCGAGGGCGGGTTCGTGGTGGTCGCCCCCTCCGGGGGCTCCACGCACCCCAGCGGACGCCCGTACGTGCTGCGTGCCGGCGGGCTCGAGACCATTCCGATCCTCACGGTCGAAGAACGGGACGAGCTGTGGGCGCTGGCACGCTCGCTGGACGAGATGCCGCGCCCCGAGCCCATTCCAGACGTACGAGGGGATCGTGCAACTGACGGCACGCGCCCCGGCGACGTGTACTCGGCGCAGGCCTCGTGGTCCGACGTGCTCGAGCCACATGGCTGGAAACACGTACACCGTCGAGGCGGCGAGGACTACTGGCGCAGGCCCGGCAAGGGCCAGGGCATCAGCGCCACCACCAACTACCACGACTCCGACCTGCTCTACGTGTTCTCGACCTCG
>JANLGX010000269.1 GCA_024654005.1 Gemmatimonadaceae bacterium
CTCTATACCGGCGAGGCCAAAGCGCTGGCGCGCCACCCGGTATAGAGCTCGGGGACGACCGCCGGATCCGGATCGGGTATGTCGGGCGGCTGCGGATCCGGCTGGAACGGCTTCTCGCTCATAGCACCGCCAGCAGGATCTGCGTGATGAAGTAGTCGATGATCAGGATCACGATGCTCGAGAACACGACCGTCCTGGTCGTCGAGATTCCCACGCCCTCGGTACCACCCTTCGTGTTCAGCCCGAAATAACACGCGACCGTCACGATGATCCCGCCGAACACGAACGGCTTGACCAGTCCGTGCACGAAGTCGATCGGGATGTAGCGGAGCACGAATCCGCCCGACGCGATCTGCTCCCACACCGTGCGCCAGTACAGCGACGCGGGGAGACCGAGATACGTGCTCGCGATGACGTTGCCCCCCACAATGCCGGCGACGTCGCCGATGATCGTCAGGACAGGCACCATGATCAGCGCTGCGAGCACGCGCGGCGTGACGAGCTTCTTGATCGGATCGGTGCCGAGGGTGTTGAGCGCGTCGATCTGCTCGGTGACGCGCATCGAGCCCAGCTGCGCGGCGATGCCCGACCCCACGCGCCCCGCGACCATCAGTCCTGCCAGCACCGGCCCCAGCTCGCGGATCATGGACGCGGTCACCAGCCGGCCGACGTACATCGTCGCGCCGAACGTCGCGAGCTGCACCGACGTCTGCAGCGCGAGCACCATCCCGGTGAAGAAGCCCGTGAGCAGGATGATCGTGAGCGACTGGACACCGATCGCGTCCATCTGCTGCACCAGGTCCTGCCCATAGAAGGGCCGGCGGAAAATGAAGCCGATGGACTTCGCCGAGAGGACGAAGTACTCCTGCAGCGAGAGGACTTTCTGTTTTGCTGCTTCGTTAAAGCCGGAAAGGCGCAATGTGCTGCGGGTTAAGGCAAAGGGTATGCCCAGTTCTGACGGCGTTCAGGCGGTGAGTTTAGCATCCGGGCGCGGTGAAGTTGAGGGTGGGGCCCCTGCCGGCGCTACGCTTCGCTAACACGCGCCTGCAGGCGACCCCCCTCAACTTCAACCGTCCGGCACGTTCAAGCCGGCCGAACTCGCACGCTCCGCCGCCTCCGAAGCTATTAGTTTCTACCGCACCATGATCGAAACCATCTCCCGCGATCGGTTGGTCGGGCTGCTGCACGCAGCGAGCGACCAGCGGGTCGCGATCGTCGGCGACGCCATGCTCGACGTGTACCTGCAGGGCGACGTCGAGCGCATCTCGCCCGAAGCGCCCGTGCCCGTCGTGCGTGTGCGCGAGCGTCGGCTCGCACTGGGCGGAGCCGCGAACGTCGCGCAAAACGTGGTGGCAATCGGCGCTGCGTGCGAGCTGGTCGCGGCCGTCGGCCACGACGACGGCGGCCGCCTCATCAAGGAGATGCTGGCTTCGCTCGACGCTGAGACGCGCGGGCTCGTGGAAGTCGAGCGCCGCACCACGACCAAGACGCGCGTCATCGCCAGGTCGCAGCAGCTGGTGCGGTTCGACGAAGAGGAGGACGGCGAGCTCACCGACGCCGAGGTCGAGCGGATCGTCGAGCGCGTGCGCGCGGCCGTGGAGAGCGCGGATGCGGTCGTACTGGAGGATTACAACAAGGGGCTGCTCGCGCCGGCCGTCATCCGCGCGGCCATCGACGCGGCCGGGCTGGTCGCCATCCCCGTGATCGTAGATCCGAAGTACAGGAACTTCTTCTCGTACCGCGGCGCGACCGTGTTCAAGCCGAATCGCCGTGAGCTCGAGGCTGCGCTCGGCGCGGACGTGGACATCGAGCATCCCGAGGCGTTGCCCGCCAGCCTCAAACGGCTGGGCGTGGAACATTTACTGCTTACGCTCGGTGAACAAGGAATGGTGCTGATCTCCGACGATGGCGAGGTGGGCCGGGTGCCGACGACCGCGCGCGAGGTGTACGACGTCGTGGGTGCGGGCGACACAGTGACCGCGTATCTCGCGACCACGATGGCAGCCGGCGCGACGCCCGCGGAAGCGTCCGTGATCGCCAACTTCGCCGCCGGCGTCGAAGTCGGAAAGCTCGGCGCGGCCACCGCCACCCCCGCTGAAGTGATCGATGCGTACGACGCATTTCACGTGGTGAGGGATGCGGTCGTCTAGCTCCGTCCTGCTTCGCGCTCTTACAATCGCCTGCTGCATCGCCGCGACCACCCAGGCCGGCGCACAGACCGCGGAGCCCATCGGCGTGCGGCCGGTTGAGTCCGACACCGCGTTGATGGAAGGGCCGATGGATCCGTGCCTGTTCCGGTCGGTCGCCTGCGCCGCCCCGCCGCGCGTCGACCGGTGCGAGTCCGCGAGCTATCGCGCTGCGACCAGGCTCGGAGCGGCCACGGCCTTCGTCGGCGCGCAGGCCATGCTGTGGCGATACTTCGAGAACGCGTGGTGGTCGGGCGAGGAGGCGAAAGGCTTTTTCTTCCGCGCCGACTGGGACGACGACATGCGCGACCAGGACAAGTTCGGCCACTTCTTCGGCGGGTACCACCTCACGCGCATCGGCGACGCCGTGCTGCGGAACGCGTGCATATCGCCGCGGAAGTCGATCGCTCTATCCGCGATTTATGCCACGCTGTTCCAGCTGCAGATCGAGATTTGGGACGCGCGCTTCGAGAAGTACGGCTTTTCCTATCCGGACCTGCTCGCGAACACCGCGGGGATGGCGTACGCCGTGGCGCAGCAGCAATATCCGTCGCTGCAGCGCATCAAGCCCACGATCTCGTACTCGCGGAGCGCGGCCCTGCGCGCGCGGGACGCCGGGCGGATTCCGGACAGCGAGATCCGGACATCGCTCGACTATTCGGGGCAGACATACTGGGTGTCCGCGGAAGTCGATCCGTTTCTTCCGCCGGCGGCGCGGCGGTATTGGCCGGATGTTCTGCGCTTCTCGGTCGGCCACTCGATTACGGACTGGATCGATCCGGTGACGGGCCAGAGCAAGCGCGCGCAACGGAAGATTCTGCTGTCACTCGACTTCGACGCGAGCAAACTGCCGGGCGAGCATCCGCTCTGGCGCACCGTCAAGAACACCAT
>JANLGX010000270.1 GCA_024654005.1 Gemmatimonadaceae bacterium
CTACGTTCCTGAAGCTGCGCGAGGTCAGCATTGGCGTCGACGTTCCACCCAGGATGTTCCGCGGGCTGAACTGGGGCGTGGACGACGCACGCGTCAGCCTCACCGGCCGTAACCTGTTCACCTGGGCGGATTACACCGGGCTCGATCCGGAGGTAGCCAACCTCGGATCCGCGGCTATTCGCAACAATCTGGACGTCGCACCATATCCGCCGAGCCGCAGCATTTTCCTCAACATCACCCTGGGGTTCTGATGACTTCCATACTTCGACGGATAACAGAGGCGCGCGTGGGCATCCGCGCCCGCAGCGCAGGCGCCGTGCTGGTGGGAGTCATCTCGCTCGCCTCCTGCCGCGATTTCGACGTGCAGAACACCAACGCGCCGACGCAGGATGCGCTGACCGCCGCGCCCACGCGGGCGGTGTTGGCGCGCGCCGCGACAGGCGTGCAGATCCAGGCGTTCAACGACCTCGCTACCGAGCTCGAGTTCTATTCCATCTACGGCCGCGAAGGCTACAACCTCCTCGGTAACGATCCGCGCGAGACGGTCGAGCAGGTCCGCGGTCCGCAGGACGCGGGCGGTCGCTCAGGCGGCTCGTGGCTGGGCAAGTACCAGGCGATCCGCACGATCAACACCTACCTGGAAGCGCTCGATAACTCGACGGGATTGAGCACGCCGGAGATTCGGGCGTCACAGGGATTCGCCAAGACGTACAAGGCATATCACTTGTTCAGGTTGGCTGTGCGCAGCGGCGCGACGGGAATCCCCATAGACGTGAATCGCGGCATCGCCGACGATCCCGCACCGTTCGTGTCGTTCGCGGACGCTATGGCCGCGGCGTCGACGCTGATGGACGAGGGGATGGCCGACCTGCAGGCGGGCGGGGCTGCATTCCCGTTCGCGTTCGTTCCCGGCTACACCGGATTCACAACGCCGGCGACGTTCCTTCAGTTCAACCGCGCGCTGGCTGCGGATATCCTCGTGCATCGCGCGACGTTCAACAGCTGCACTGCGTGCTGGGCGCAGGCAGCGACCGCGATCGGCGCGTCGTTCATAACGACGGCCGGAATGCCCGGCTCGCTAGCCACCGGCGTTTACTTTGGCTATACCGGCGCAGCTGGAGAGCTGTCCAACCCGGTCACGAGAGCGATTGCCGATAATACATACTGGATCCACCCGTCGGTCGTGACCGGAGCCCAGCTCCGCTCCAACGGCGAGCCAGATTTGCGGCTGACTACCAAGGTGTTGGCAGCCGGCAGGTCACGCACGTGGAACGATCTCACGGCCACCCACAAGCCCGTGATGTACAACAGCACCACGAATCCGGCGGCTGCCAACACCGGCGCCGACGTTCCGTGGATCACCAATGAGGAGCTGCTCCTGCTCCGCGCGGAGACCCGCTGGAACACCGGCAACAAGCTCGGCGCGATCGACGACATCAACCTCGTCCGGCAGCACGCCGGCGGGTTGCCGGCATCATCGCTCACCGTCCTGAGCAGCGATGCAGCATTCGTGACGGAGCTGCTCTACAACAGGCTGTACTCGCTGTTGTGGCAGCAGGGAACGCGCTGGATAGACGCGCGCAGGTACGGTCGCACGGCGAGCCTGCCGCTCGACCGCGCTAACGACGTGATCCATCCGAACATGCTGGTACCAGCATCGGAGTGCGATGCGCGAGGGCTTGACGTTCCTTGTACGCCGTAGCCAGCGAGCTTCAGAAATGACAAAGGCCGGCAAGACGAAAGTCTTGCCGGCCTTCTTTCTGGAAACAACCGCGTCAGCTCACTCGTCGATTCGCGGCGAGCCGGTATTGCGCCGGAGTCACTCCAAAGCGCCGCCGGAACAGATTGGTGAAGTGGCTCTGGTCGTAGAACCCCGCCCGTAAGGCAACCGAGGACAGCGGCTCCTCGCTCTCGAGCAGATCGCGCACCGCGCGCTCAATCCGCAGCTGCCGGATGCGCTCCCCCACGGTGATCCGGAAAGCCGACCGGTAGCTTCTCGCCAGCGTCGCCGGCGCCACACCGACGGCCCGCGCCACTCCGCTGAGCGCGATCTTGGACGGGTACAGCTCGCGAATCATGTCGTCGGCCTCGCGCAGCCAGCGCGGCATGTCCGCCGGGCTCGCGGGCTCTGAGTCGCGCGCGAGCGTCGCGAGCAGCTCGAGCAGCAGTCCCTCGACCGCGATCGCCGCGGACTCGTCGCCGGCGTCGAGCTCGGCGAGCAGCCGGTTGACGATGCTGCCGGCGTGCGCGCCGGACACATGCATACGCTCATCCAGCATTTGATAGATCGCGCGTGAATCGGCGAAGCGGCCGCGGTCCACGTCGATTCGAAGCCCGTGCGTCTCGCTCGTGCCGAACCGGTTCCAGTGGGTCTCGCCGGCGGGGGTAACCTTGAGCGAGTCCGACACGCAGTCCACCGCCTGCCCGCCGACGTATTCCGTGAAGCGGCCGCGCAGCACGTAACACAACGTGGGGTCGTCGTGCGCGTGCTTGGGCAGCTCCGTCCCCTGCGGATGGACGCCCCGGTACAGCGAGAAGCCGGGCACGCTCATCATCCGCGAGCGGTAGCGCGCAGCGCGATCCAGGTCCGGGCCGTTGATGCTCACGTCTGCAACATCGCAGCATTGCTCGTGCCCGCGCAACAGCCGAAACGGAGGTCACGCGCATCCAACGCCCGGCGTGCCCTCCAAGACCGCCGCGGGCCCGCATTGGTATGCTGCTCCGGTAAACCACACAGGGAGAGAATCATGGCATCAGCTATTCGTCCGTGGTCGTTGAGAGCAATGGTCTTCAGCGCGGTTCTTGCGTGCGGCGGCGGGGGCGGCATTACCCCCCCACCCCCTCCACCTCCTCCACCACCGCCACCGCCGTCCGGATCGACGTTTACCATGGGCGCGGCTTCCTTCGCCCCGACCAGCGTGACGATCGCGGCCAACGGCACGGTGACGTGGAACAACACCAGCGGAATCACGCACAATGTCACGTTCACGGCGGCCACGGGGGTCCCGAGCAACATTAGCGATCACAGCTCGGGCACAAATCAACGCACTTTCGGCACCGCCGGAACGTTCGCGTTCCGGTGCACGCTGCACGGGGGAATGGACGGATCCGTCGTAGTCCAATGACGGAAATCCACTCAGGCGGACGCCGCGCGCTGCGCGGCGTCCGCCTCGCCGCCCTGGCACTGCTGGCCGCGGCGCCGGCGTCGCTCGCCGGCCAACGACTGATCGACTACACCCCCAACACGCGCCCGGCCTGGACCCTGGACAGGTGGCAGCCGGCGATGGTCCTGTCGCACCGCTTCGAGTTGGTCGAAGGAGGCGACGAGCTGATCAGCATTCCGACGATCACCTTCGGCACGGCGGTCGGCAGCCGGCTCGCGCTCGGGCTCGACTACACGTCGAACAGCGAAGTCAGCGCCGAGAGCGTCGGCGGGAACGAAACGCAATGGTGGGCGGCGTTGCGCGGGCCGTCGGGTGACCGCGGCGCGCTCAGCGGGCTGCTCGCCTACAATACCGCGGCCAACAGCGTCGACGGCGCGATCACCGCGCGGGCACGGGCAGGGTTCGTCTCGCTCGTCGGCGAGGCGCGCGCGTTCTCCGACGCGTTCGGTACCGGCGACGGTGGATTCGCCGGTGCCCTGGGAGCGGTCTTCCATTTGACGGAATACCTGGCGCTCGCCGGCGACGTCGGCCGCGCTTTCTCTCCGGACACGATGGGAACCGTGTGGACCGGCGCGATCGCGTTCGCGTTCCCCGGCACCCGCCACCACTTCTCGTTCCACGCCACGAACGGAGGAGCGGTGACGCTCCAGGGAACGTCGCGCAAGAAGGCGTACGGACCGGAGCCGGTCCGCTACGGCTTCGCCTTCGTCGCGCCCCTCGGCACCGCTTCCCAGTGGTCGCGGATATTCCGCCGAAGCGCGCCCGCGCCCCAGCCGGTCGCGGAGCAGTCCGACGGTGCGACAGTGCGGGTGAACATCAAGGACCTCGCGTTCTCGCCGGCTACCCTGCGCATCAAGGTGGGTCAGACGGTGGAATGGGTGAACGGCGATCCGCTGGCGCACACGGTGACCGCGGACGACAAGAGCTGGGGGAGCGGATTTCTAAACCAAGGCGGGCGATACAGTCACCGGTTCACGAGCGCCGGAGCGTTTCCGTATCACTGTGAGCCACACCCGCAGATGAAGGCGACGGTGATCGTGGAGAACTGAAGGGATCGTCCTGGCCCGGCGAAGGATGGGGATGGGTTACAGGTCGTAGGTGTTGGTGTTGGTTAACCGATTGGTTCACGGTTAAGGGTTTCTGGTATGGCCGTGAGGTCACACAACCGTGCTGTTCGCCGTCTGTTCAGTACTTGAGCCCGCCCGCCGCGGCAAACTCTTCCATGGCTTTCTTCTGCTCCTCTGACAGCTCCTCCGGCACCGACACGCTCACCTCGACCATCAGATCCCCGCGCGCCGTGTCCTTCTGCACGCCGAGCCCGCGGACTCTGAATCGCTTGCCGGTCGGCGTGCCGGCGGGGATCCGCAGGCTCACCTTCTTACCGTCGATCGACTTCACGTTGATCTTCGAGCCCAGCGTCGCCTGCGCGATGTTGATCGGGACCTTGGCGACGAGATCGAGCCCTTCGCGCGTGTAGAACCTGTCGGGCTTCACCTTGAACACGATCACGAGGTCGCCGGCCGGACCGCCGTTCCGTCCGCGCCCGCCCTGCCCCTTCATCCGGATCTTCGAGCCGGTGTCGGTTCCCGGCGGAACGGTGATGAGCACCTTCTTCCGGCTGCTGATCTCGCCGCGGCCCGCGCACGTCTTGCACGGCTCCGAAGGCACCTGCCCCTTCCCGAGACACACGGGGCACGGCCGGTTCACGGCGAATCCGCCCTGCACGAACGACAGCACTCCGCGCCCGTTGCACTCGGCGCACACCTTCGCGGAGCTGCCCGGGGCGCCGCCGGTGCCCGCGCAGGTCGCGCACTGCTCGCTCACCTCCATCTCCACCGGCACCTTGCCGCCCAGCACGGCCGTGCGGAACGGGACGTCGAGCATCGTCTCCACCGACTGACCCTGCTCGGGGGCGCGCGACCGCTGCTTCGCCCCGCCGCCGAACATCGAGCCGAACAGGTCGCCGAGCCCGCCGAGCCCACCGATGTCGAAGTCCTCGAAGTTGATCGACGAGCCGCCGCGCGGCTGCGACGCGCCGCGCCGCGCGCGGGTGAAGCCGTCGAACGCGCCGAGGCTGCGCATCTCGTCGTACTTTTTCCGCTTCTGCGGATCGCCGAGGACGTTGTGCGCCTCGGAGATCTCCTTGAACCGCTCGGCGGCCTTCGGATCGCTGCTGTTCGCGTCCGGGTGGTACTGCTTGGCGAGCTTGCGGTACGCCTTCTTGATCTCGTCGGCGGTCGCCTTCGAGGTCAGTCCCAGGACCGCGTAGAAATCCTTCTGCGCCATTTCAGGGAGCTGGTTGCGTCAGCCGTTCCACTGCCGCACGACGACGCGCGCGGGACGCAGGAGCTGGCCGTTGAACACGTAGCCCGGCTGATACACGCGCGCTACCGTGTGATCGTCCTCCTCGGCTACCGCCGGCTCCGTCGACACCGCCTCGTGCCGCGCTGGATCGAACTGCTCGTCCACGGGGTTCACGATCTCGAGCCCGGCGGCGTTGAGCGTCTTCATCACCTTTCGCTCCACCATCTGCACGCCCTCGACGATCGTGGTGGGATCGGTCACGGCGGGATCCACGTGCGCGAAGCGGGCGAGGTCGTCCAGCGCTTCAATGAGCTGCCTCACCAGGTCGCGCTGTCCGCGCGACTCGGCCTCCTCGCGCTCCTTGAGGCTGCGCTTCCTGTAGTTGTCGTACTCCGCCGCGAGGCGGAGGTACTTCTCGCGGTGCTCGTCCACGGGAGCGGGCTGGCTGGCCGCGCCCGGCGGCTCCACGTCGACGGCGCCGCCGCCCGACCGCCAATCGTTCGGCGCGATGGCTTCGTCGTCACCGGCCGGTGACGGCGGCGGAGGCGGCGCTTCGCCGAACGGCTCCTGCTCCAGCATCTCGGCTTCTGCTTCTTCCTGCTTCCTGCGAGAGTGTTTCCGTGTCATGGCGTCAAGTTAACCCGCGAAAGAACGTCGTACCAAGTCGAGCGCGGCCTGCGCCGCGCGCCGGCGAACTTCGTCCCGATCCCCGAACAGCCGCAGCTGCTTCGCGACGATTTCGTCCGGCGTGGCGAGCGCGATCCACACCGTTCCGACCGGCTTCTCCACGGAGCCACCGCGCGGCCCGGCGACGCCCGTGATCCCGACCCCGAGATCGACGCCGAACCGGCGGCGCGCGGCCGACGCCATCGCGGTCACGATCTCTTCACTAACCGCGCCATGCCGCTCGATCGCCTCCCGCTCCACGCCGAGCAGCTCGATCTTGACCTCGTTGTCGTAGGCGATCACACCGCCGGCGAACACGTCGCTGGATCCCGCGATCGCCGTGAGTCGCTGGCCGAGCATGCCGCCGGTGCAGCTCTCCGCTACGGCGAGCCGCCGCCCCGCGCTCCGGCAGTGCGCGAGCACGACCTCCGCGAGATCGGTCGTGCCCTCCGCGTATGCATACGGTGCGAGACGCGCGGAAAGTTTCCGCGCCGCCACGCGGAGCTTCTCGTCGGCGTCTGCGCCGGGCAGGCCGCGCGCCGTGAGCCTGAGGTCGACGCCCTCTACGCCCGGGAGGTACGCCAGCGACAAGCCGTCCACGCCCTCCGCGTAATCGCCGAGCAGCTCCGGCAGCCGCGATTCCGCGACGCCCGTCGTCCGCACGGCGAGCGATCGCACGACACCGCCCGGGGCGGCCGCGCGGACCAGATCGCGCACGCTCCCGCTGAACATCTCGCGCATCTCGCGGGGCACGCCCGGCAGCACCGCGACCCAGTGCTTGTCGGAGCGCTCGACGTACACGCCGGGGGCGGTTCCGTGATTGTTCGGCAACACCCGCGCGCCGCGCGGCAGCATCGCCTGCGACAGGTTGGCGGGCGGCAGCGGCTCCGATCTCCCGCGCAAGCGCCAGATCTCCTCCAGCCGCGCGACCACGGTGGCGTTGCGCTCGAGCTCGACTCCGAGAGCGGCGGCCACGGCGTCCATCGTGACGTCGTCGCTGGTGGGGCCGAGCCCACCGGTGGTGATTACGCCGTCGGCCCGGGCCAGCGCGTCCCGCACCGCCGCGGCGATTGCGTCGCGGTCGTCGCCCACCGTCGTGCGTCGCGCGACCTCCACGCCGAGCGCGGCCAGCTCGCCGCCCAGAAACACGGAGTTGGTGTCGATCGTGAAGCCAAGCAGGAGCTCGTCACCGATGGTGATCAGCTCTACCCGCATGTCACCGCGTCGTCGTGGTCTGCCGGGCGAACACGTAGGAGTAGCGGCGCATGTACAGCGCGAGCGAGTACATGGTGAGAATGATGGCGCCAGTCATCGAGCCGAGCCCGACCATGCCGTTGAACAGCGCGAACGCGTGCCACGCCGCGCCGCCCCACTGGGCCTCCGCCGCCAGCGTCGCCGCGAACAGCCAGAAGTAAGCCGCGCCGATCCACGTCGCCTGAAAGCCGGTCTTCAGCTTGGCCGGCCCGATGGCCGAGATGATGACGCCGCGGCGCGCGGCGGCCGCGCGGAACAGCGTCATGAACAGCTCCCGGCCGAGCACCGCCGCGACTATCCACCAGGGCAGTCCGACGGGCCCGAAAAAAGTCTCGAAGGGATACGCGCGCGGGTCAGCCTCCACGCCGAGAAACCGGGCCAGCCAGTGATACCGGGGCTGCATCATCAGGTAGATCGGGACCAGCGTGGCGACGAGCAGGATCTTGTCGGCCAGCGGATCCAGCATGCGACCGAGGTCCGTCTCGAGCTTGCGGGTCCGCGCGAGCCTGCCGTCCCAGTAATCAGTCACGGCCGCGCCGATGTACAGCGCGAAGCCGGCGAACCGCATCGCGACGGACGGGATGAAGGGCAGTATGAGAAGGAACGGCGCGGTGGCGATGCGCGCGGCGGACAGGGAGTTCGGCAGGTTCATCGCGCGGCCTCGCTCACGCCAGCGCCTTCAACACCAGCTTGCTGACCGCCTTCAGCGTCTCGAACACGCCGTCGCCCCGGATGGCGATCGCCTCGAAGTGCGGCGCGCGCTCGATCCACGGTCCGTCGGGCGTCTGGTCCACGAGGTTCTGGCCCGCGTGATACGGATCCGGCGTGACGCGCTGCCGGCCGGGATCGGTGACCTCCCAGCCCGGGTTGAGCGACGCCTGCATCTCCTCCACGGTCGAGATGTTGGGCAGGTCGCGTTTGTTGTACTGCACGACGAACGGCATTTTGGTGATGTCGTAGCCGTACTCGGCCATGTTGTCGTACAGGTTCTGCATCGACTCCTGGTTCGCCTCGAGCCGCTCGCGCTGCGAATCGGCGACGAACACGATGCCGTCCACGTTCTTGAGGATCAGCTTGCGGCTCGCGTTGTAGTAGACCTGTCCGGGGACGGTGTATAGGTGGAAGCGGGTCTTGAAGCCGCGGATGGTGCCGAGATCCACCGGCAGGAAGTCGAAGAACAGCGTGCGCTCGGTCTCGGTCGCGAGCGAGATCAGCTTGCCGCGCGTCTCCGGCTTCACCTTGCCGTACACGTGCTCGAGGTTGGTGGTCTTGCCGCCGAGTCCGGGACCGTAGTACACGATCTTGCAGTTGATCTCGCGCGAGGCGTAGTTGATCATCGACATCGCGCGCTCCTAGCTCCGTGTTCCGGCGATCACGCCACCCGCCCTTCGACGCCGCGCAGGATCCGCTGCGCGCGCTTCCGCAGGACCGCGTTCCTCTCCCAGCCGACGTACTCGCGCAGCAGCCGCGCCGTCTCCACGTCGCCGCGCGTGCGGAGATACGTCAGCGCCATGTAGCGCCGGAACGGGCGGCCGCTGAACAGCTCGCGCCTGCAGTTGTGCTGGATCATGCTCCAGAAAAAAGTGCCGAGCGCCGCGCCGCCGAGGAATCCCGCGGCGGTCATCCTCGCGCGCTTCGTCACAACATCGCCCGCCGCGCGGTCAGCGCCTGGGCGATCGTCACTCCGTCGGCGTACTCGAGGTCTCCGCCCACGGGCAGACCGCGCGCTATCCGCGACACCGTCAGCGGATAGCCGGCCAGGCGGCGCTGAACGTACAGCGCCGTGGCTTCGCCTTCCATGCTCGGGTTCGTGGCGATGATCACCTCGCGCACCACGCCGCCGGACACGCGCTGCTCGAGCTGCGGAATGGTGAGGTCGTCCGGGCCGATGCCGTCGAGCGGAGAGAGCCGCCCGCCGAGCACGTGGTACGTGCCGCGGTACTCGCCGGCGCGCTCGATCGCGCCGATGTCCGAGGCCTCCTCCACCGCGCAGATGATCGCGGCGTCGCGGCGCGCGTCCGCGCAGATGGCGCAGATGGCGTCTTCGGTGAGATTGAAGCAGCGGTCGCACCGGCGGACTTTCTCCGCCAGCGTAGTGAGCGCGCTCGCGAGTTTCCGGCTCTGGTCGGGCGGCTGCCTGAGCAGGTGGTAGGTCAGTCGTTGCGCGGTCTTCCGACCTATGCCGGGCAGCTTGGCCAGCTCGGTCGTGAGATCGTCGATGACCGACATCAGCCCGGGAAGCTGAACGGCAGGTTGAGCCCGCCCGCGAGCTTGCCCATCTCCTCCTTGGCCATCTCGGCGGCCTTGGTCTGGGCCTCGCTCACAGCGACAGTGATGAGATCCTCGAGCATCTCGACCTCCTTCGCGTCGACGATGGAGGGATCGATCTTGATGCGGGTGATCTGCCCTTTGCCGTCAGCGTCGACGGTGACCATGCCTCCGCCCGAGCTCGCGGACACGGTCCGCAGAGCCAGCTCCTCCTGGATCTGCTGCAGCTTGCCCTGCATCTGCTGGGCCTGCTGCATGATCTTCATGAAATCCGCCATTTCCGACCCTGGTTGATTGCGGGTTAATCTACCGGCGTCGCGCCGACCACGCACCCGCGCGGGCGCGAAAAATCAATCGATCAGCTCGAGGTCTAGCGCGTCGATGGTCGCGCCGAGCACCGGGTCCTTCTGCCGCAGCGAGGCGAGCCGCTGCTGTGTTACGGATTCGTTGGTCATGCGTCCCTTCGCCGCCTCGAGAAAGCCGGCTTCCACCGCGGGATTGATCGCCGCACTCCGTTCCACCGCGGTCGCGGGCACGGGAGCGGGGGCCGCCTGCTGCTGAGCCGATGACTTCACCGCGTTCGTCCGCGGGGCCGGTCCGCGCGGCGGCGATGGCGGCGCGCCGCCGCCGCGAATCTCGTCGAGCAGCTCCTCGATCCGCACCGACCGATCGATGAGCGCGAATCTCACGAGCAGCATCTCCACCAGGAGTTGCTGCTGTCCGCTTTTCCTGAAGCGCGGCTCCATCTCGCTGAGAGCGCCGAGCATCCGCAGGAGATCGCCGGGCGCGAACGTGCGCGCGTGTTTCGCCAGCGCGTCCCTGGTGCGCGCGGCGACGCCGGGCGCCTCACCGCCGAGCGCGACGGCCAGCTGCGCGCGGAGCACGTCGGCGAGACCGGCGAGGAAGACCCCGAAGTCGATCCCGGCGTCGGCCAGCCGCTGCACCGTCGGAAATACGTCCGCGGCGCGCTTCTCGGCGACGAGGTCGAGGACCGCGATGTACTCGTCTTCCGCCACCAGGCCGAGCGCCTCGCGCACGGAATCGGCCGTGATTCCCGCGTCGCTGGTGGCGACGACCTGATCGGCGAAGCTGAGCGCGTCGCGCATGGAGCCGTCCGCGGCGCGCGCGATCATCGCGATCGCGTCGGGAGTGCCCTCGATTCCCTCGCTCGCCAGCACGTGGCGGAGGCGCTCGGAGATCTCGCCCTGGCCGATTCGCTTGAGATCGAACCGCTGCAGCCGGCTCAGCACGGGCGCGGCTGACTGCGCGATCTTCTGCGGCTCCGTGGTCGCGAAGACGAACACCACGCGGGGCGGCGGCTCCTCGAGGATCTTGAGCAGCGCGTTCCAGGCCTCGCGGGTGAGCATGTGCGCCTCGTCCACGATGTACACCTTGTAGCTTTCATCCCCGCTCGGCGCGTACATCGCGCGCTCGCGGAGCTCGCGCGCGTCATCCACGCCGCGGTTGGAGGCCGCGTCGATCTCGACGACGTCCAGGCTCGACGATCCGCTCCATATTCTGCTGCAGGAGAGACATTCGCCGCAGGGCTCGCCGTCGGGCGAGCGCGCCTCGCAGTTGAGCGCCATCGCGAGCACTCGGGCGAGGGTCGTCTTGCCGACGCCGCGCGGGCCGCACAACAGGTAGCCGTGCGCCACTCTGCCCCTCGCGATCGCGCCGCGCAGCGTGTTCGACACGTGCGACTGGACGGCGACTTCGGCGAACTTGCGTGGCCGGTATTTGCGGGCGAGTGCGAGAGCCATCGGCGTGTCCGGAGCGCGGAAAAAAGAAGGGGGCCGGGCGATGAACCGGATCCGGCTACGCGCGCGCCGTATCCAACCGTCCACCTTCACCATGCCCCCCAGTAGTGGCACTCCAGGCCTGACGGAGCAACGTCGAACACCACATGCCGCTGCTACCTTCGGGGTCCTGACGGAGTTAGCGGGCCTACGCCCTCCGGGACCTGGAGCACCACCCGAAATATACCGCTTTTTGCCGCCTCGAAAAACCCGGAGCGGGCCCAAAAAAGCCGCTCCGGAAGACCGGAGCGGCGATTTGTTTTCGGCCGGCTGGGACTATGGCTTGGGCGGATTCACGGTGGGAACCTTGATCTGCTGCGTGTCGGTCCCAATGGTCGGGACCGTAACCGTAGCGGTATCCATTCCGATGGACGGCGTATTGATCGTGTCGGTCACCGTGCCGACGACCGGCCGCTCGACCTCAAACTCGCCTTCGCCCGTCTTCTTGCATCCAGCAACGGTCGCGACCGCCAATAGGGCCGCAGCTAATACCACCTTGCGCACGGAAATCCTCCCAGAGTGTGTGTGTGCTCTCATTTAATGTTACTGGCAAGCTTCGTTCCAAAGGGGCGGGTTCCGGGAAACTTTTGGCGGCGGCTCGCCGCGCACCCCACCGGGATGCTGAAGGGGAATCCAGGCCGTGAGGAGACTTTCTCCTGGAATACTCCAGGCGGAATCCAGGCCGTGAGCAGTGAGCTGCTAGCTGACAGCTCTCAGCAACTGAACATATTGGACGGGCAAGGGATTTCGCTGGCGACGCACCGACACGTCCGAATGTCAGTTTCCTGATAGCTGAAGGCTGACTGCTCACTGCTCACGGCCTGGATTCCCCGTCAGCATCCCAGTAGCCACAATCAGTCTTCGAAAACTTCGCGCTGCAGCTTCCGCACTCGCCTGAGCTCGAATACCTGCCCCACCTCTCCGCCAAGAATGAAAATGAGCGCGCCGTAGTACACCCAGATCACCGTGATCACCGCGGCCGCGACGGTGCCCGTGTACATGGTCTGCGGCGAGAATGACACGATCAGGATCCCGAACGCGTACTTCGCTATCTCGAACATCACGCTGCTGAACGTCGCGGCGACCAGCGCCATCTGCCACCTGATCTTCCGCTTGGGCAGGAACTTGTACAGCGAGAAGAACAAGATCGCGATGGAGGTAAAAGCGACGATCCGGCCGATGGTGTACTCCACGTCGCCCATCACGTCGCGGCGCAGCCCCAGCTCCACCAGCAGCGTGGATCCCTGCGTGGTCGCCAGCGCGAGGTACGCGCTGAGCACTACGTAACCGACCAGCAGGACCGTCGCGACGATCGTGACCTTGATGTCGAAGATCTTGCCAGCGATGATCCCGCGATCCGTCTCGATGTCGAAGATCGAAGCGAGCACGCTCCGCACCGATCCGAACAGCCGGGTGGAGAACCACACGAAGCCGATCGCGCTCACGAGCTGAACCGTGCCGCGACTCTCGAGAATCTGCATGAGCAGCCGGACCACGGGCTGGCTCGCGTCGGTGGATTCCATCGGAAGCAGCGTCGCCACAAGCGTGGCGATCTCGCGGGCGCGCACCTCCGGCGTGTGCTCGAGGAAGTAGCCGAGCCCGCCGGCGAGCAGCAGGAAGAAGGGGACGATCGCCAGCAGCAGGTTGAAGGCGATCCCGCCGGCGAGGAAGAAGATATTGTCCTCGGCGCTGTTGTCCCACACGCGCCTGGAGTAATCGCGGAGCATCCACCCGAGGCGGAGGGGAAAAGTACGCTTCCTCCGCGACATCGGGCCCTGCGCCGGAACTACGCCCGGTTGCTCGATCCGCTCCTCGCCCGCGCGCTCTGCGACTTGGTGTCCGCGATGCGCGCCTCGAGATCCTCGCGCGCCTGGCGCGCTGCTTCCCTGCCGGCATCGATCGCCTGGGTCAGCTGCGAGCGCTTCACCTCGACCGCGCCGCGCGCGGACTCGACCTGGTGCTCGACGGCGGTGCGCGCGCTCTCCAGTGTCTCGCCCAGCGACTCCGCGACGTCGTCGACCATGTCGCGCGCGCTCTCCTGCGCGCGGCGGGCGGCCCGCGTCAGCTCCGCCCGCGTATCGGCGCCGGTCCTGGGCGCGAACAGCAGCGCCACTGCGGCGCCGGCGAGCGCGCCGAGCAGGAACGTGCCGATCCCGGATTCGGTCTTCTCGATCACAACGTACGGCTCATCGTCGAATTCATGCTGTGACATATGGGACTCCTAACGTCGCTTCGTGGATTTCGCTTTCGCCTTGGGCTTCACCTGACTCTTTCCACTCCCGCCCGCGGTGCCGGAGCTGTCGCTGTTCCCGCCGGCCGCGGCGCGCGACTGGTCGGCGCCGTTCCTGCCGGCGAGCATGGCCCCCAGCTCGGCGCGCACTTCCTCGGGAGAGAGGCCGACAATCTTCGCCGTGCGCAGATGATCGCCGCCGGTGGACGCGAACGTGCGCAGCACCAGCTGCCGCCGCGCGTCCGCCACCGTGGCGCCGGCCGGCAGCGAGACCATGGACGATTCCGACGAGACCCTCAGGTGGCGCGGCATGATGTCCGTCGCCGAGACGATGTCGCCGCGCGCCATGATCACGGCCCGCTCCACCGCGTTCTTGAGCTCGCGGACGTTGCCCGGCCAGTTGTACGACACGACCCAGTCCCACGCCTCGTCCGAGAAGCCCTTGATCTTCTTCCCGTTCTGCTGCGCGAACCGCAGCAGGAACTCGTCCGCCAGCAGCTTGATGTCGCCCATGCGCTCGCGCAGGGGCGGCAGGAACAGCTCCACGACCGCGAGCCGGTAGTACAGGTCCTCGCGCAGCTCGCCTTCGTCGAGCGCCTTCTGCAGATCGCGGTTGGTCGCCGCCAGGATGCGGATGTCGACCTCGATCTCCTTCTTGCCGCCGAGCCGCCGGATCGTGCGCGTCTCGAGGGCGCGCAGAATCTTGACCTGGATGTCGGTCGGCATCTCCGCCACTTCGTCGAGAAAGAGCGTGCCGCCGTCCGCCATCTCGAACGCGCCGGCCTTCTCGTTCGTGGAGCCGGTGAACGCGCCCTTCTCGTGGCCGAACAGCTCGTTCTCGAGGATGTCCTTCGGCAGCGCGGCGCAATTCAGCGCCAGGAACGGGCCCTTCGCCCGCTCGCTCTTCGTGTGCAGCGCCCGCGCGACCAGCTCCTTGCCGGTGCCCGATTCGCCGAGGATCAGCACGTTCGCGGTCGACGGCGCCACGGCGTGTATCACCTGGTACAAAGCGCGCATCTCCTCCGATTTCCCGGTGAGCTCGCCGAAATGCGTCAGCCCCTGCAGCTGCGACGTCAGCTCGCGGTTCTGCTCCTGCACCGAGTACTTCTCGAGCGCCTTCGGAATGAGCGCCTTCAACCGGTTCAGCTTCTCCGCGTTCAGCGGCTTCTCGATGTAGTCGTACGCGCCCTCGCGCATGGCCTGCACAGCGGAATCGATCGACGCCTGTCCGGTGATGATGATGCACTCGGTCGGAATGCCGCTCTCCTGGAGCTGCTTCATCAGGGAGAGTCCATCGAGCTTGGGCATCATGAGGTCGGCCAGGATCACGCCGAACCCGGCGGCCTGGAGCTTCTGGAACGCCTGCTGGCCATCGGCCGCGACGGCCACGTCGTAGCCCTCGTCGGTCAGGATGGCGCTGAGACCCTCGGTGATCGATCGCTCGTCGTCGGCGATCAGAATGCGCGGCTTTATCGTGGCCAAGTTATTCGCTGCTGGGGGTGGTACGCGGGACGGTTAATATAACGCCGGCGGGGCTGTTCCTCATGCTGATCGGCGCGGAGCCCCCCCGCTCGGCGCTCAACGCGCGCGGTATGACGGCTCCTTCGAACAGAATCTCGAACGCGCTGCCCGAAGGCGACAGCCGGCAGCTGCAGCTTTGCTGCTCGAGACAGTCGATCGTCAGCTGCAATAGAACCCGCAGTATCTCCTGCAGCGCGATCAAGGACTCGAACTGCTCCGAGGCTCTCTCCGCGAACGGGCCCGCCTGGTGCGCGCCCTCCAGCCCCGCCGTGCGGGTTCGCACGACCTCGAGGTTCACGGCGACGCCGTTCGCCGCGTTGTTCACCTCGTGCGTCAGCCGACGCTGCACGTCGCGCAGCAGCGGCGCGCAGGCGGACGCGCTGGAAGAGCTAGTCACTGAGGTCGGCGTCATCGGGTGCCGCATCGATGACCGGCATCCCTTCGTGCGGGGCCGGACGATGGCGCTCGACCATCGTGACGTGACGCTGCACGATCCCCCGGGTGCCCGCGACGCCGAGCTGCCGGAACAGAAACTCGAACTTCTCGTCGTACGCCAGCGCGAGCCCCTCGCCGGTGCCGGCGGGAAGATCCCACAATCTGCGCTTGAACGGTCCCAGGGCCTTCTTCCGCGTCTTGTAGAAGAACTGCTCGTCGGAGTCCGACGGCTTCCGTTCCTCGCCCGCGTTGGCGGAGAGCCAGCCGTAGATCTCCTGCCGCAGCTCCACCGGGAGCTGGTCGTACAGCATGTTCTGGAAATTCGTCGCGAGATGAATCTCCGCGGTCTCGGTCTTGGGGAAGTTGTTGAACGCTCCGTCGGGCAGCGTCGAGGCACCGTGCTGCACCGCGCCCGAGAGGCCGTACTCCTCGCGCGCGACTTTCGACAGCCGCGCGAGCGTGTCGAGATCGATCTTCACTTCCGCGATCGAGCCGTCCGCCAGCACCACCCCGCCGTGCGTGGTCCCCGACTGCACGCTGATCTTGGACAGCCCCTGCGCTCCCGGCGCGCGCTCGCGCAGCAGCCGGTTGAGGCCGTCCATGAACGCGCGCAGCTCCGGCTCCGTGCTGTTCTCGGTTCCGACCTCGCCGATCTCGCCGCCGACGGAGATCGTGATCGCCTCCGGCTCCATTTCGCGCACGTACCGCGTGAGCTCCACCGCCTGCTCGTAATTGACGCGCTGCTGCGCGTCGAGATCCGGCTTGGACAGATCCACCAGCGTCGAGGTGTCGACGTCGATGTTGTAGAACCCGGCGTCCACCGCTTCAGCGATGAGCTGCTTCACCGCGGCGACCTCGGGCACCGGGTCCACGGCGAACTTCTTGGCGTTCACCTGGAAATGATCGCCCTGAATGAAGACCGGTCCGCGGAAGCCCTCGCGCAGCGCGGCGGCGAGCATCACCGCCACGTACTCCGCCGGCCGCTGATCGGTGTACGCGATCTCCGATCTGGCGATCTCGCAGATGAACGCGCCGGCGTCGAGCTTGATCGCGGTGCGGAAGATGGACCGTGCGGTATCATACACCCTCCCGCGCACGTTCATCGCGGGAACGGTGAAGCCGGAGACCTCTCCCCGTCCGCGGGCGATGTAGAGCTCGTGAATCGACGAGCAGCGCACGCCCAGCTGCTGCCCGATCTCCCAGATCAGCCAGCGCGCGTCGTCCCTCGCCTGCCCTTCGCCGAAGACCGCCGCGCGCGCGAGCTGGTCGAAGCGCTCGGAGGCGATCACCTTTTCGTCGCGTACGACGACGGAGCCGTTGACGACCTCCACGGCACCGCCGAGTATCTGGGATTGTTTCACGTTTTGAGTCATCATATTGAGTCGTTGGCTGCTAGCTGCTAGCTGCTGGCTGCTGGCTGCTGGCTG